>CAZPIS010000142.1:3517-4898 GCA_964586745.1 uncultured Ruminiclostridium sp. | reverse complement strand
ACTTCGGGTTGTGCCTTTTTGATAAGCTCGGCCAGTTCATTCACAACCTCTTTATTTTGCGGATCCTTAATCTCGCTGCTCTTATAATAAAGCATTGCAACGCCTGAATATTCACCCACGAAAGCGGCCTTCTTCTGCTCTGTTTTTCTGATCGACTTCATATCCTCATCGGAATAATTCTTGTAAATATCATTTCTGGGACTTCCTGCGCCATCTGTAACAACCACGCCAAAGAACCATTCGTTATCTTTGCCTAAACAGTTTAAAATCCCATGGTAAGCCATGATTTCAATATCATCCTGATGGGCTGCAATAGCCATACATGTGGTTCTTTTCAGTGCTGCTTCTGTATCAATATTATCAGGAATATACATTTCTGCACCCTGTTTATTTAATTTAAACATAAAACCAACTCCAAGCTAATTATTCTTCACTACTAGCGAGCCACACTTATGTCATCACTATATCTTCTTACCAATTTTGTCGGGTGGTCTATACCACTATAAATAGTATAATATTTATGAACCTGGTTTACAAGATGAATCATCCGGCTAATTGTAATTTTTATACCCATTTTTTTCGCGTTATGTTCAGGGTTCCCTGTTAAGAAAAATCCGTGTATTATATGCGTATTGATCGGCCCTGTAAATATCCCTCTCATAAGAAAACTTGCGTCCGCCCGAAATGTAGCTTACCCCTGTAATTCTCAGAACAGGCGTCGATGTGCTTATGTTAAGAAGCTTTCGCTCATCTGCTGTGCCCACTGATGCCTCGATGATATTGTCCATATAATCAATGCTAATGCCATATTTTTCATTTATCAGTTGGTAAAGTGAAGTCTCAAGCTGGTAGCCTTCAAGGTTTGGACAATAAATCACAGGAATAAAAACCTGCTCAAGACCGACAGGTGTGTCATCGGCAAACCGGAGACGCTTTATCACATAGACCTGATTGCCCCTAGATAAATTTAGAATACTTGAAACGCCATCTTCGGCATTTTCCTTTTTAAAATAGAGCAACTTAGTTGAAGGAACCATGCCTTTTGCCCGGACTGTTTCAGAAAAACTGCTGATATTCTTCTGCTGGATTTTATGCTTTGCTACAAAGGTCCCCCGCCCTTTTTCTCTTACAAGTGAACCTTCGGCGACCATTTGATTAAGAGCCTGGCGCACCGTCATTCGACTGATACAAAAATCTTTTGCTAGCTCTCTCTCGGAGGGTATAATTCCTCCCTCTGCATATTCGCCGCTTTTTATTCTTTTATGGATTATTGCTTTCAGCTGATAATAGATGGGTACCGAGCTGTTTCTGTTCAGGATCATGGTTTAAACCCCTATAACTCTGATGAATTCTTTCAAGACTGAGTGTATTCCATTACCCT
>CAZPIS010000142.1:0-3417 GCA_964586745.1 uncultured Ruminiclostridium sp. | reverse complement strand
TAAACCCCTATAACTCTGATGAATTCTTTCAAGACTGAGTGTATTCCATTACCCTCCAAAAGTCAAAACCTATTACTCTTAACCCGGAATTCTTTTACTTTTTCACAGCTTTCTACTTATGAACTTTCTTCTGACCTGATTAAGCAGCCGAATTTTGAACGTCATCAAATCTATAAGGCGCTTAGTGATTTATTGCGCATTAATTGTATTTTAGCTTATAATAGACTTACCTTTATGTTTAAGCATAACAGTCCAATGAGAGGCAGGAAGGGTTAATGCTTCAAAAAATACTATCACGGATGCGCAAGGCAATAGAAGACTATCAAATGATTAATGACGGTGATAAGATTGCCGTAGGTGTATCAGGTGGAAAAGACAGCCAGCTTTTATTGATTGCGTTAAAGGAGCTACAAAGGTTTTTACCCCAGAAATTTGACCTTGTGGCAATTATGATAGACTTGGGCTTTGAAAGCTTTAACAGAGATTCTCTTTTGAGGTTTTACAATGACGCAGGTGTGGATTATCATATTGAGAAAACAAATATCTCCCAAGTGGTATTTGAAGCGAGAAATGAGCAAAATCCTTGTGCCCTATGCGCCAATATGAAGCGTGGGGCTATATATAATTCAGCTCTGAAACTGGGCTGTAATAAAGCAGCTTTTGCACATCATATGGATGATGTAATTGAGACTTTTCTGATGTCCCAAATTTACGAGGGGCGTATCCATACCTTCTCTCCGGTTACACATATGGATCGTAAAAATATTACATTGGTACGTCCTATGATTTATGCCGAAGAAAGGCTTATCCGGACAATTGTCAGAGACTTAAAGCTCGATCCTGTGGGAAGCGGTTGCCCTTCGGACGGAATTACAAAACGCCAAAATATAAAGTCTTTGATCAAAGAGATGTACAAAGAAAACCGTCATCTTAAAGCTAATCTTTTTGGTGCTATCCAGCGCGCAGAAATCTGTGGCTGGAAGGTTCAAAGTAAGGGTAGAACCAATTCTCGATGATTTTTATTTCTAAGGCGGCGAGTTAAATTGTAGGTTTCCCATGGCAGCTTCTTTCTACGATTGTGCATGAAGCATTGATTAATTCAATTTTCTTTTGCCTTGAGAGTTTTTTAATGGCAAATTCCCTGCGCTGCGCTTCTTGTTTTGTAGCAAACTCCTCACAATAAACTAAAGTGACGGGAAATCTCACATGAGTATATTTCCCGCCTTGTCCGCTGTTATGGGCTTTTATACGCTTTTCCAAATCATTTGTCCAGCCGGTATAGTATGTGCCATCAGAACACTCGACAATATAAGCAAAATTCATATTGGTTCTTCCTTTAGAAAAGATATGATAATCAATATTCACAAGAAGCTTATATCTCCTTATTTTATATGCCTGCAGATAGCTTCAAAGCTTTGATCGCTGATATCATGCTCCATTTTACAGGCATCATCAAAGGCAGTTTCCTCGTCTACTCCGAGGGACATAAGAAATTTTGCAAGCATCCTATGCCTTTCATACATTCTTCCTGCTATTTCCGCCCCTGAATCAGTCAATGTTATATGGCCATCAGAATTCATCGTAATATATTGGTTTTCCCTAAGCAGCTTCATTGCGTGACTTACACTTGGCTTAGTCACGCCGAGTTCTGTTGCGATATCGATTGAGCGGGCATAACCCTTCTTTTTCTGCAATATGAGTATCATCTCAAGATAATTCTCAATAGACTCGTTTACCTGCATTGGTACAACTCCTTACATTCTAACTATTATACCAATGTTAACATCAGCTTGCTTATTTATCAAGTTTATATCCTTTTATTGATTTGTACAAAATGTTTATAATCCTTTTGTATAGTACTTTTCATTTAGAGAAAATGTGCATTGACATATTTAGTTAGATGCATTAAACTAAAACTGAGGATTAGTTAGACAAGACTAACTCATCGTATTTTTTGTTTTCGTACAATGACGAGGAGGTGGGTACATATGCCGCTGAGTATGACACGTACCGGGGAAACTAAATACATACAAAGAGTAACAGGAAAAGACGCAATCCGTAAGCACTTAGCAGAGCTCGGCTTTGTTATCGGTGAAAGGGTCACTGTTTTAAGCGAGTTTAATGGCAATATGTTACTCTCAATTAAAAATAGCCGAATTGCGCTTGACAAGAGCATGACCAACCGAATTTTGGTTTAACGGAAGGAATTGCAAGAATGAAAACATTAAGAGATATCGAAATCGGCAAAACTGCCACCATAAAAAAGATACACGGAATCGGAGCCCTAAAGAGAAGATTTATGGACATGGGAATTACTAAGGGTGCGCAGGTTTATTTCAGGAAAGAAGCGCCATTAGGTGATCCTATAGAAATTAATGTTCTTGGATATGAACTTACAATAAGAAAGAGCGATGCAGAATTGATTGAGGTTGAAGAGTAATATTTTTTTGTATATGAGTTAGTTGAAACTAACTTAGGTTGCACGGAGGTAAACAGCATGATAAAAATCGCATTGGCAGGTAATCCTAATTCGGGCAAAACGACAATGTTTAATGATTTAACAGGCAGTAATCAGTATGTGGGTAACTGGCCCGGTGTAACGGTTGAAAAAAAAGAAGGCAAATTAAAGGGTAATCCGGATGTTATAATTCAGGACCTTCCCGGCATATATTCCCTTTCCCCTTATACCATGGAAGAGGTAATTACCAGAAGCTACCTTATAAAAGAAAAGCCCGATGCGATTATAAATATTATAGACAGCACTAATATCGAGAGAAATCTATATCTGACCACGCAATTGGCTGAGCTCGGAATACCTATGATTATTGCCCTTAATATGATAGATATAGTCAGAAAAAACGGGGACATAATAAATGCTGAAAAGATCGCCAAAGCTTTAGGTTGCGAGGTTATAGAGGTATCAGCGCTCAAAGGCATCGGTTCAAAAGAGGTTGCTGAAAAAGCCGCCGAGCTTGCCAGATTAAAAAAAGCCATGGAGCCCCTTCACACCTTTGACGGTGAGGTTGAACATGCCCTTGCTCATATCGAAGAAGCAATCGAGGATAAAGTAGGTGAAGATCAATCACGCTGGTATTCTATCAAACTCTTTGAGCGCGACAAAAAGGTTATTGAGGAGCTTAATCTTGATCCTGAAATAATTGAGCATATTGAAATTCATATTTCCGAGTGTGAAAAAGAACTGGATGATGACTCCGAAAGTATCATTACAAACCAGCGATATTCTTACATAAACAAGCTAATTGACAATGCTGTAAAAAAGAAAAATAAATCCAATTTGAAAACCTCGGATAAAATTGACCTGATAGTTACAAATAGATGGCTTGCACTGCCAATTTTTGCACTGGTTATGTTTATTGTCTATTATATTTCGGTAACAACGATAGGCTCTATTGTAAC
>CAZPIS010000141.1:0-4902 GCA_964586745.1 uncultured Ruminiclostridium sp. | reverse complement strand
TTACAATCATCTCGGTAACATCTGCTGTGCCGACATTACTCATAGCCTTGCGTATTGTCCAGATTCCTTCCAGCTCCCTCTGAGACAACAACAATTCTTCTCTTCTGGTCCCTGAGCGGTTTATATCAATTGCCGGGAATATACGCTTTTCTGATAGTTTTCTGTCCAGATGAAGCTCTAAATTACCCGTTCCTTTAAACTCTTCATAAATAACATCATCCATACGGCTGCCTGTATCTATAAGAGCTGTAGCTATTATTGTCAAGCTGCCGCCATTCTCTATGTTACGCGCCGCGCCGAAGAAACGCTTGGGCTTGTGGAGAGCGCCAGGATCTAAGCCACCCGACAGAGTTCTGCCCGTTGGCGGAATAGTGAGATTGTATGCACGTGCCAGACGGGTAATACTGTCCATAAGAATCACCACATCTTTTTTATGCTCCACCAAACGCTGAGCTCTGTCCAGAACAATCTCGGCCACCTTAATATGATGATCCGGAACCTCATCGAAGGTTGAATAAATTACATCACCTTTTATTGAGCGTTGCATATCGGTTACTTCCTCCGGCCGCTCATCTATTAAAAGTACAATTACTTCAATTTCAGGATGCTTTGATGTTATCGCATTTGCTATTTTCTTCAGCAGTATAGTTTTACCTGCTTTAGGGGGTGATACTATAAGACCGCGCTGTCCTTTTCCGATAGGAGCAATAAGGTCAATCAGACGAGTTGACAATTCTTTGGGGTCAGACTCAAGGGTAATACGCTCTTCCGGGTAAATAGGAGTGAGCATTTCAAAGGGACGCCTTCTTTGCGCAACCTCGGGAGCATCATCATTAACCGATGATACATACAAAAGGGCTTGGAATTTTTCACCTTCTTTTTGAATTCTGCCTTTTCCTACTATTCTGTCACCGGTTTTTAAATTAAACCTGCGTATTTGCGATGGTGAGACATAAATATCCTTGGGCCCGGAGAGATAATTGTGACCGCGTAAGAAACCGTAGCCATCAGAAAGAACTTCCAGAATTCCCGTAACGGGATTTTCACTCTCTAACCTGGATAGGTCTTTATTCTTATTAAATCTGAAGGTTTTATTCTCACCCTCAATATTTACTTCCGACTTATCCTTCTCAGTTTCGATTAAAGCTTCCGCATCTTTTGTTTGATCCTGTAAAACAACAGGTGAATCAGTAATATCAACGTCCTGAATGCTTTCATTGATACCGGTTTTCTCAGTACTCTCCGTATCATCTTTAACATGAAAACTTTCTTTTACAGATCCAATTCTAATATGTGTAGTCCTGGTATGGGGTTTTTTAGATACAATTTCATCATCAGATTGCTTAACTTGAGTAGCGACAGTATCCGTTACCTTAACTTCGTCAGGTTTCGAAGGTAGAATAATAACATTTTCAGCAGTTTGTTCCTCAGACTTTTTTGGACGGCCTCGTCGTTTTTTTGTTTGTGTCTCGGCCTTTTCTGATTCAACCTCCTGCTCTGCAATATCTTTTTCAGGCTCGTTTGCCGACTCTTTCATTTCCCGAATTAAGTCAGCCTTAGGCCTTCCTCGTCTTTTCTTTTCTGTGTGCTCTTCTATTACTTCCGGTGGTTTTGCTTCACTCTCCGGAGGTTCCTTTTGTTTTTCATCCGTTACGCCTTTTTTTTCAGAAGGGCTCTTCTCATCGGAAGGGCTCCTCTCATTCGTTTCGGATTTCGCCTGAGGTATATCCCCCACACTGATAATCAAATCTATCAGTTCTGATTTTCTATACCTTGTTATGCTTTTTAATCCCAGCATTTTTGCAATATACCTGAGATCTTCAAGGGATTTGCCCTCAAGAATGGACCTTTCTTTCATAATACACCGCCTTGTGTAAACTTTTATACTTTATTGCATGAAAAAAATGTTCATAGAATTTATTTATTAAACTTAAATAATTTAACTCTGTACTAAAGCTTGAGTGCTTTATTTGAAAGTATAAACAGTATCATATTTATTCAAATTCCATCTACAAATACACTTTTGGGAAATAATCGAGATATGAATACCACTTAACTGGTTTAATATATCAATTAGTATCACACTTTGTCAAGCTCTAAGTCTTTTATTTCAAAATGTTTTTTCTATTTTTTTCTGAATTATTTTAAGAAGAAAATATAAATCTTGCTGATACCTATAGACCTTTGCGACAAGATTATTAACATTCATTCTTCAATAATTAAAATCTTGGTTTTTTCGGGGTATTTACCTTATATATTTCATAGTTGTTTTAATAATTATGCTTTATTATGAAATTGTCTTAAGACTTTCTTAATTGCTATTATCAAAATAGAAACATCTAGGCAAAGGCAAATACTTAGGGGCGGTAAATATGCCAAATATAGCAAAGAAACCACTGCATCGTAATTCTAACAACATAATTCTTGGCGAAAGGTTTATCATCAAAGGGCTTCATCAGTACTGTCATAGATTAGATCGGTTTTTGCGCAAAGATTTGATACAAAAGGCATTTAGCCACAATAAAGATATTACATCGGACAAATTCAATGATAATAGCAAAAAGATAATAACTTCAACAGGGCAACAACAAGTACGACAGCATAGTCAACATCATAGTTTACAACAGGGGCAACATTTTGAGCTGCAACACAGAACACAGCAGGGGCATGATTTAGAGCGACTTCTTGGACTGCAACATAGAACACAGCAGGGGCATGATTTAGAGCGACTTCTTGGACTGCAACACAGGACACAGCAGAGGCATGATCTAGAGCGACTTCATGGACTGCATCATAGGCTTGAGCAAGGCAAACGCCTGGAGCGACATCTTGAGCAACAGCATAATGTTCCTCAAAAAGAACGACATTTTGGTTATATTTTTATTAATGAAATAATATATTTACCTTTAGCATAGACATAAATGGAAACGGGAGTTGATTTTTGATCAGCTCCCGTTTCATATCTTTTAAAAAACTATTCTTCTATATCAAGAGGAATATTATTATCAGTAGCAAATTGTTTTATTCTTTCAAGCACAGGGTCAACCTCATTATTATCAGCTATTAATGTACTCAGCTTTTTTTCTTCGATAACCTTCACATTTACTTCCTGCCCTAAAACATGTGACATCGCATTCTTAATAGTCTCAAGGCTATCATTTCTGCTTAGCACGGTTTTTTTCAGTGCATCATCTCCCTGAACTACCACATTAGCTGTTCCGTCTTTGGAAATGAAGCACCACGTATCCAAGAGATATGCATAAACCTTCATTTTGTTTTCGGAACGAATATAATCGATAACATCAGGCCATTCATGAAGTTTGTTTTTTTGTCCGGTATCTGAAGAAATGCTCTTGTTTTTTAGCGGATTATTTTCTTCAATCGGTCCGGTTTTTTCAATGACTTTATCCCCGGGCTTATTCTTTTTCGCAATATGGTTTGTAGCCGTGGCGACCCCCTGAATTTGTGATATTTTCTCTTCAATCTGCCGCAACCTATTTTCGAACCCAGCAATAAAGCCATCAGCGTCACTGCTATAAACTGGAATATCCGAGCACAACTTTACCGCGGCTACCTCCATAATGATTCTCGGATTTTCAGCCCACCTTAATTGCCCTTCTGTTTCCGACAGGTCCTTAATGACATTTAATGTCCGCTCAAAATCAATCTTATCTGCTGCTTCTTGTACCGGCAGAAGCTCTTCTTCACTTAAATCAACCAACTTTAATGCCGTTCCCCCGGTTTTTATAAGCATTAAATCTCTAAAGCGTATAATAAGTTGATTACAAAACGGCTTTAAATCTCGTCCTTCGTCCATAGCATCTTTAATTGCATTTAAAGCGGTTATGACATCCTTGTCAATAATGGCTTGGGCAAAAATATTAACCGCTTCAACAGCAGATAATCCTGAAATATCTATAACATCCTTACGAGTAATTTTAGTGTTACCTATGGTAATACACTGGTCCAGAAGGCTTATGGCATCTCTCATGCCGCCCTCGGATACTCTTGCTATAAGTCTTATTGCATCATCATCAATTAGAATTCCACCGTCTGCGGCAATATACTTCAGCCTTTCTTCAATACCTTTATTGGTAATCCTTTTAAAATCAAACCGCTGGCATCTGGATAAAATTGTGGTTGGAAGCTTATGAGGCTCTGTAGTTGCGAGAATAAACACCACATTAGCCGGAGGCTCCTCCAGTGTCTTTAAGAGAGCATTAAAAGCGCCTGTGGATAACATATGAACCTCATCTATAATATACACTTTATATTTTGTTACAGCGGGTACATACATTACTGCCTCTTTGATTTCCCTGACATCATCAACGCCATTGTTGGATGCGGCATCTATCTCTATAACATCAATAATAGAGCCATCTAAGATGCCCTTACAAGTCAAACACTCGTTACACGGGCTTCCATCTGAAGGATTAAGACAATTGATAGCCCGGGCAAAAATTTTAGCAAGGGTTGTCTTTCCGGTTCCTCTTGTTCCACAAAACAAATAAGCATGGCTCACAGTATTATTTTTAATACTGTTTTTTAACGTAATAACAATATGACGCTGTTCTACAACATCTTCAAAGATCATGGGCCTCCACTTTCGGTATAATGCCATATGCGCCATAAAATCATCCCTTCAATGCATGATATAGTCTGCATTCAAAAAAAGCAATTGTGTTTTACCGTATTAACAGTTTATCAGTTAAAGAAAGCCTTCGCAAGAGAACCTTCCTCATGTTCCCTAACAAAAAAACGAGGTGATAACCTCGTTTTTCTCATAAAAACCGTGCACCTGTCATCGACAGGCAAGCACAAACGTACCATGCGCATCATACTCGAACCAGGCAAACTCGCGGCACACCCAGAGGATCCGCTTACCGCTGCTTCCTTCCGGAC
>CAZPIS010000140.1:0-4921 GCA_964586745.1 uncultured Ruminiclostridium sp. | reverse complement strand
TTGGCTGCAATAATCGGAATCTCCTCACATTCATGGGCATCTGAAAAAGAAGCCATGTCGCATATTGCCATCATTGACGGCTCAAGTCGATGTCCCCCTGAGGAGCAGTTTTCTATAGCAATATCGGGTATTTCCTCCCTAATTCTTCTGAAAAACGACTGGCTAGCAAGAACCCTTTGCCTTAAGCCTTCTCCAAGGGACTCATGCCCGTCGCAACCTACACCGATGGTTTCATTATAATCTACCTTAAGATACTTAAAACCATATTGCTTTAGCATTAATATGACTTTTTTATGAAGATAATCATTAACCCAGGGATCGCTCATATCCCAAAAACGCCTGACTCCTGAAGTTATAACTCTTCCGTTTCTCTTTAGAAGATGTTTTTCGTTATTATATGATTTTGCTTTTTGGCAGCAGTTTTCAAATTCAAACCAAATTCCCGGCAGCATTCCTGTCTCTTTAATCATTTTAACGGTTTCTTCAAGTCCTTGGGGAAACAAATCCGGGCTTACAATCCAATCACCAACCGTAGTATCCCATCCATTGACCTTATCAGCGCTCCAACCGGCATCAATAACAAAAATATCCACACCTTTGTCTTTGATAATATCTAGAATTTTTTTAATATTATCATGGGAAGGGTATCCCCAGGTAGTACAGAATTCGTTAAATAAAACCGGAAGCCTTTCAAATTTATTGATTTTATTAAAATGATCTCTTTGTATTGTTAGTAATCTTTGTGAGACTTCATCAACACTTCCGCAGCCAACGGTTAAATAGGCCGAAGGTGTTTCAAATTCCTCTCCGGGCACTAATGTTTTCATCCAGTGGCCGAAGTCATAATCAGCAAGCCCCCCAGATACACATAAAGCGTCATCCTTTCGGTATAACTCTATCTGCCATGATGATGCGCATGCCAATTGAGCTGCCCAAATCACCCCTGTAAGAGTATCTTCAATGGCTATAAAAGGAAAATACTTTCTTACCGGCATAGAGCCAATCTGACCGAATTTTTCAACTCTCACGCCATGCTGCGACCAAGAAGGTTCAAGCTGTAAATCTTCGACAGTCTCAGTAATCAGCCTTCCTTCATTGCTCCAACAGCTTCGAATTCTATGGATATTTAATTGTTCAGATGCTTCGCCATCGGAAAAAGGGGTCATCCCACCCATAGAGAAGCTGGATAGCATTTCTAAATCAACAGGATAATCGGATTTGTTGGAAAATACCGTTTTTACCTCAAAGGCCTTCAGACCGTCAATATATTTTAAAATATGAGCGACGTAATGGCCTCTGTCATTTTTCAAAACAGTCGTTACCGTGTGGCAACCATTTTTATTTTCTGCCTGCTGGCTGTCATATTTTAACTCAGAGGCGGATTGTCCATTTCTCATGGTATGGCCGTTTGCAAAACCACCCGAAAAATCGTCACCCCTTATGTATGCTTGAACGATAGAATCTATACTATAATTCTTCTTTGCACCGGCTTTTTCTTTTAAAGCGACGGGCAGTACTTCAAAACCGACATTACCGTCATCATCTATTAAATATTTAACCAGAATATCAGAAAAGACAAACTCAGATAAAACTCTTTTCATTTACCTCTCCTTGTAACCTTTACGGGCATACCTAAATATTACAAAATATGCGTTGTTAAATTTTAAACTGCGATATTGACCTTTCTAATTCCTCTGCCATGCTGCTTAATTCTTCGGCAAGCCTTGCTAAAGCTTCTGCAGATGCAATCTGCTCCTGAGCGCTTGCTGCAACCTCTTCGGATGTTGCCGCCGCCTCTTGCGAAACTGCAGAAACATTTTCCATTGTTTCCATAACAATAATCTTGGAATCCAACACTATCTTTAATGAATTCTCAACTTTATTTATCATCTTAGATATTGATTCCATTGAACCAAAAATGGTTTTGAAAGAATTGTCGGTTTCGTATACTGCTTCCATTTGTTTCCCAACTATCAGGCTTGAACGATTTGCAGCATCAACGGTAATTTCAGTCTTTGTTTGTATCCTCTTTATAATACTGCTTATCATTACCGAAGCATTCTTTGATTGATCTGCAAGCTTCTTAACCTCTTCCGCAACCACTGCAAAGCCAAGCCCTGCTTCACCCGCCCTCGCAGCCTCTATTGCTGCGTTCAACGAGAGCAAATTGGTTTGTTCGGATATGCCCGCAATTAAATTGGTAATATTTTTAATTTCCTTCATGTCTTGATCAAGGCTGTTTATATCATCGATAATCTGTGCCGATACGGCTTTGGTTTCCAATGCCTTGTCGTTAAGCGATTTTACCGCTACAAGCGCAATCTCACTCAATCTTTGAGTATCATACACCACCTCTGCCACACTGCTGATATCATCACCGACCTTATTCATATTATCAGAAAGGTCGTTAAGCTGCATAACCCCTGTTGTTACGTCAATCGCCTGCTGTGATGAGCCTTTGGCGATTTCATCAATACTGAGTGATACTTGATCTGAATTGGTATGGGTCTGCTCTGATAACCGTGATATATCAGTGGCGTTATTTATTACTTTTCGTGCCGAATTACTGCTCTTTAAAATAAGCCCTTTTATGTTTTCTGTCATTTCGCCGAAATTAGTAATAACTGCCGCTAACTCATCCTTTTTATTATCTTTTACCTCAAAAGCCAGATTTCCTTGCTTTGCTAAATGCATTAGCTCAACCAGCTTTTTTAGAGGAGAAGATATACTGGCTGTTATTACATAAGCCAATAATAATGCAACTATTAAACACCCTGCGGCTAGCAGTCTGATAATGTCGCCAAGGGATTTTGATTCCTGCTGAAGATACGAATAAGGTATGATTGCCGTAACAAACCAATTACCTTCACCAATTCTGGAATATGATAAGAGATGATTTTGGCCGTTTAGCTTAAAGGTTGATTCTACTAAAGATTCTTCAGTATCAAGAATATTTTTTATAAGTGAATCTTCCGCAAAATGCTCGCCGGGTTCTACCCTGGATTCTTTATCGGCTATAACCTCCCCTTGGGAGTTAAGAACAATAATATCGACGCCTCCGCCTAAGTCAATTTCACTAATACTTTTTAAAAAGTAATCCGTACTCACATATATGTTAATAAATCCTATTTTGCCGCCGGTATTTAAAGATTTTATTGCCTTTGACATAACAAGGATTTTCTTGGTTTCGTTTTTTCTGGAAATAAAATGCCATGAAGCTTTACCACCGCTCTCATCTGCTGCCTTTGAAACCTTATTCAGTTCTTCTATAGAAAACTCCGAACTTTGCACACCGGATGAAAAAACGTTGCTCTCTTTAACATAAATTTCAACGCCACGTATTTCAGCCGAAGTTTTTGAAGCAAAAGCTGAAGTTATCTTCTGAATTAAATCAAGCTTTTTAAATTCGTCCATGGAGTGAATTTTCTCCAGGCCATTCTGGATATCTTTGTTTAGCGTAATATCATTAGCCATTCCTTCTATTTGGGAGATTGATGTCTGTATGTTTTTTCCCAGTTGTATGGTAATCTGATCAGAATAGGCACTAATTTTACTTTCTATTGCTTGGCTTGACTTCTTGTATCCTATAATACCGGTAATGGCAAGCGGTACCAGTGAAATAACCAAAAAAGATATTATAAGCCTGGTTCGTATCTTGATGTTTCTTAAAGGTCCCTCAAAAATTGAAAACCATGCTTTTTTGGGCCCTTTAGGTTTTTTTTCTCCGGTTATAACCGGCTTTCGCTTTATAATACCTTTTTTTGATCCGAGAAGTTTCATTTGCGTACCCCCCCCATTAATGTCGCTTACAAAATCCTATACAATTTATTTCCCACCTTAACTGTTAATCAATCAATCATTTTAAAATTGCCCCTGCAGTAAGTGCATTTTCAATCTGCTCATTACCTATAATATATACAATAATGGTGGGCAAGCTTGTTATAATCATTGCGGCGCCTATCTGGCCCCAATGGTTCACTCCTATGCTTACAAAGAAATTCAACAGTCCGACAGTTAGTGGGCGTATCTTATCCTCTGCACCTAAAATAAAAGCTAAAAAGAACTCATTATAGGTATTCATAAATATTAAAACACATTGAGTTGCAATTGCAGGCTTCACAATCGGCAGAATAATTTTAAAGTATGTTTGATAAATATTGCATCCATCAATACAGGCAGCTTCCTCAAGTGCGATTGGTAAGCCCCTGAAAAATGCATAAAGCATAAGCACACATGAAGAAAGTGCAAATGCCGAATAGGGCAGTATCAAACTAAGATGGGTGCCCTTTAATCCTATTTTATTAGTCATAATAAGTATCGGAATTATTACCACTTGGGCAGGAACTATCAAACCCATGGATATGTAGCTCAACGCAAAATTTTTAAACTTCCACTTCATCCTGCTTATACAGTATGCCAGCATACTTCCCAAAAAAACTGTAATTAAAATTGTGAATACAGAGTAAATAACGCTGTTTGACAAGTATCTTGGAAAATTGAATTTTTCAAGTGCGTCCCCGTAGTTGGTAAACACCCATTCCTCGGGCAATCCGAAAGGATTATCATATACTTCACTTTTTGATTTAAAAGATATATTCAACATCCAGAATAACGGGAAAAGAAAAGTTATTCCGGTAATAATCATCATTGAATTAACTAATGCTTTAATTCCTTTTTGTTTCATGTCCAATTCACCATCCTATCTAAAACTCTATTTTCTCTCTTGCCACGAAGCGATTAATAAAGAATGTCAGAACAAGACACTCTATTACAAAGATAATGGCGATTGCACAACCCTGACCGTAATCTGAGGCTGAAAATGCTTTATAATACAACTGATAAATGACAGTTCTTGATGTGTCTCCAGGTCCACCGGCTGTCATAGTCCTTACATGAGCAAACTGAGCCATACATCCGAGTG
>CAZPIS010000139.1:0-4972 GCA_964586745.1 uncultured Ruminiclostridium sp. | reverse complement strand
AAAAACGGTACTATAGAATTATACATAGAAAACAAAGAAGAGAGCATTTTATTTGCTATTAAGGATTATGCCAAGGGAATTCCTGAGAGTATTAAGGATAGACTTCTCAAAGAAATGGTTACAACAAAGGGAAAAGACGGAACAGGCTTGGGAATGTATATGTCTTACTCCACAATAAGGGGACTATTTGGCGGGAAGATGTGGTTTGAATCAGAAGAAGGGAAAGGAACAACTTTTTTTATACAACTACCTCCTGATAAACAAAAAATTAATCTTGCTTAAGGAGTGTTTTACAAATGAGAAAAAAAACAGACGAAGCGAATAATAATATCAGAGTATTAATTGTGGACGACGAGCCCGGAATTATAGATTCCTTATCAATATTATTAAAGAGAAGCGGATATTATTATGAAGGTGTAACTAATCCTCTGGAGGCCGTTGAAAAAGCTAAAACGGGTAATTTTGACTTAATGATTCGGATTATTTAATGGCTCCGATTCACGGGGATGAAGTGGTAGAAAGAATTCGTCAATTTAACACAGATATTTATATATTAATGCTGACAGGTCATAAAGATCTGGCACCGCCGTTGGAAACAATAAAAGTATTAGATATACAAGGATACTGTGAAAAAAGTGATCGCTTCGATCAATTGCAGCTTCTTATTGAATCCGGGGTAAAATCCATAACCATGATGCGAACCATTAAGAAATTCCGCGATGGACTTAACAGTATTCTCGAGTCTGTTCCTAAGATATATCAATTGCAGCCAATAGGTAATATTTTAGAGGATATTTTAACAGAATTGCTTCCTATGGTGAGTAGTGAGAATGCATTCATTTTAGTTGATAATATAATAGATTCAGACGAAACGAGAAAAAGTATTTTTAGAGGAATAGGGAAATACAAAACAGAAATCTATGATTTTATGTCTATGTTAAACTCTAAGCTATTAGAGAAAATAGGGAAGGCAAGAATTACAAAAAACACGATTATAACTCCTAAAGAGATTATTTTACCTCTTCTTAATGAGTTTAATGATTCAATCGGAGTAATATATGTAGAAAGCAATAATAATACCGGAACAGAAGTATCCGAAGGATATAAGCTTCTTGAGATTTATGCTGCTCAAGCAGCTTCTTCGGTTAATAATGCCTTTCTTCATTCGCTTGTTAATATAAAAAACGAAGAGCTTAATAAAACCTATGAGCAATTAAGGATACGCTATTTAGATACAATTGAGGCATTAAGGCAGGTCGTTGATGCAAAGGATGAATATACCTGCGGGCACTCTGACAGAGTATCATATTTTTGTGTTAAAATCGGGGAGGCCTTTGGTTTAACTGAAAAAGAGCTGGAAATAATTCGTGTTGCAGGGCTTTTTCATGATGTCGGTAAAATGGGCATAGCTGATGATATTCTTTTTAAAAGCGAAAAATTGAGCATAAATGAATATGATGAGATAAAAAAACATCCAACAAAAGGGGCCCGTATACTTTCAGTTATCTCCATGTTTAAGAATGTTGTTCCTATAGTAAAGTGTCACCATGAGCGTATTGACGGAAAAGGTTATCCTGATGGGCTTAAAGATGAACAAATCCCTTTTTATGCAAAGATTGTTTCGGTAGCAGATGCATTTGATGCAATGATGTCGGACCGTCATTACCGTTCAAAGCTGGATTTAAATGCAGCAATTAATCAATTATTGGGTGGTTCCGGTACGCAGTTCGATTCTCAGATTGTAAGCAAATTTGTAAGCATGCTGGAAGGTTATGCGGAAATGGAGAAAGAGATTGCATATACATATGAGTAGAATGGGCCTACTATAAATAAGGAGCCAACAAGTATGAAAAAAGTAAACATAACAATGGCTTTAATAGGATTAATTGTATTATTTGCATCAACTATATTATTTTCTGCTTGTGGATTATTTGAGATAAAAAATCCTGATGGAAATGACGAGGTTTTGCAGACAGAAACAAAGGAAGATATAAAAAGTAATATAAATAAAAAAGCCATGGATGTTATAAGCGCTTTAAAAAATAAAGATATGGAAAAATTATCGGAACTTGTGCATCCGGAAAATGGCGTACGTTTTAGTCCTTATGGCTATGTTGATGTTGAAAATGACTTGGTATTTGCCGCATCTGAGGTGATGAGTCTTCTAACTGATTCTACAATTCGTACCTGGGGCAGTTACGATGGCACAGGTGACCCGATAGAGTTAACTTTTGAAGATTATTATCAAAAGTTCATATACGATGTTGACTTTGCTAATGCCGAACAGATTGGATACAACGAAGTTTTGGGACATGGAAATTCTTTAAATAACAGTGCTGAAGTTTATAAAGATTCAGTCATTATTGAATTTCATTTTTCCGGTTTCGATTCCCAATATGAGGGAATGGACTGGAGAAGTCTGAGAATTGTTTTTGAAAAAGCTAAGGATACATGGTATCTTGTCGGTATTATCCATGATCAATGGACAATCTAGAATTATATTATAGTTATTATGGACTTCGATTTTTATCGGAGTCTTTCTTTGTCCAATAAAGCAATTTCGAGATAGCTCCTTCTTCTTTACTAATTGACCTACTAATGCTCTTTGTGATATTTTGAATATTGTTGTATGGCGCTGCAAAATTTAAAGCTGTGATGTAGATTTGCCCATATAAAAGTAAATGGGACTAGGAGATTTATGATTTTATCTGCTGAGAAAATATCAAAAAGCTATAGCGAAAAAATCCTGATAAATGAAATTTCAATTGGAATTAATGAATGCGATAAGATTGGTCTTATCGGGGTTAACGGCACAGGAAAGACTACCTTGTTAAAGGTACTTGCCGGAAATGAAAGCTATGATACGGGAAAAATAATCTATGCAAACGGTATAAAAATAGAATACTTGCCTCAAAATCCCGATTTTGTTGATGGGAACACAATACTTGAACAAATATTTAAGGGCAATTCGCCTGTTATGAAGTTGATTCGGGAATATGAGGGTGCTCTGGAAATGGTTAGAGAGAACCCAAATAATGAGCTGCATGCGAAAAAATTGATAGCTTTGACTCAAAGAATGGACAGCCTTGATGCATGGTCAATTGAGACTGAGGCCAAGAGCATTCTGACCAAGCTTGGAATTATAGATTTTAAAGCCGATGTGGGTAAACTATCCGGCGGGCAGAGGAAAAGAATTGCGATCGCGGGGGCTTTAATAACTCCTGCAGACTTACTGATTTTAGATGAACCAACAAATCACATTGATAATGATGCCGTAGACTGGCTTGAGAATTATCTTAATAAGCGAAAAGGCGCCTTACTGATGGTAACCCATGATAGGTATCTTCTTGACAGAGTAGTCAACAGAATAATAGAGCTTGATGGGGGAAGATTGTACAGCTATCAAGCAAATTATTCAAAGTATTTGGAGATGAAGGCAGAGAGGGAGGAACTTGCCGGAGCATCTGAAAGAAAACGACAAAGCCTTATAAGAAGAGAGCTTGAATGGATAAGACGAGGGGCTCAAGCCCGCACAACCAAGCAGAAGGCAAGGATAGAAAGATTTGAAAAGCTCACAGAACAGCAAGTACATGATGATAACTCCGAGATTGATATACAGGTAAGCTTTTCTCGATTGGGTAAGAAGATAATTGAAGTTGAAAATATAAGTAAATGCTTTCCAATCGGAGAGATTATCAGGAATTTTAGTTATAACCTGCTAAGAGATGACAGAATTGGTATTATCGGACCTAATGGTTTCGGTAAATCAACCCTGTTAAAAATTATAGCCGGAAGATTAAAACCGGATGAGGGTAATGTTTCAATCGGTGAAACAGTGAAAATAGGTTACTTTTCTCAAGAGAATGACAATATGGAACAAAGTAATTTACGGGTTATAGAATACATCAGGGAGCAGGCAGAAGCTGTAACCACCAACGAG
This sequence comes from uncultured Ruminiclostridium sp., assembly GCA_964586745.1. Taxonomy (GTDB): domain Bacteria; phylum Bacillota; class Clostridia; order DSM-8532; family DSM-8532; genus DTU059. The sequence continues at coordinate 1,032 of CAZPIS010000139.1, read as the reverse complement.
GGTACTATTAGCGCATCACAGATGTTGGAAAGATTTTTATTTCCGCAAAGTGTCCAATGGACGCCGATTTCAAAGCTTTCAGGAGGAGAAAAGCGGAGATTGCATCTTCTACGGATTCTCATGAAGGCTCCTAATGTTTTGATGTTGGACGAGCCAACGAACGATTTAGATATTCAGACTTTAACGGTTCTTGAGGAATACTTGGATGAGTTCCCCGGAGCGGTTATTGTTGTATCGCATGACAGATATTTTCTGGACAAAGTAGCAGACCATATCTTTTCCTTTGAAGGAAACCTCTCCGCCTGTGACCTCGTAAACTTCGCGGCCCGACAGGACATGGGCTAAGGTGCTTTTCCCAGAACCGTTTGGCCCCATGATCGCATGGATCTCTCCCGGCTTGACCTCGAGGTTAATGCCTTTAAGGATTTGTCTTTCGCCTACTTTGGCTTGTAAGTTTTTGATTGTTAGCATGTGTTTATCCTACGCTTCCTTCGAGACTGACGCTTAATAATTTCTGGGCTTCAACGGCGAACTCCATGGGAAGCTCTTTGAAAACTTCTTTACAGAATCCGTTTACAATTAGGTTTACCGCTTCTTCGGTCGAAATGCCCCGTTGCCGGCAATAGAAGATCTGGTCATCGCCAATTCGCGAAGTGGTCGCCTCGTGCTCCACGGTCGTGGTCGCGTTCTTGACTTCAAGGTAGGGGAAGGTGTGCGCTCCGCATTGGTCCCCGATCAGCAAGGAGTCGCATTGGCTGTAATTGCGGGCGTTGTCCGCCGCCTTGTTGATCTTGACCAGCCCGCGGTAACTGTTCTGCCCGCGGCCGGCCGAAATCCCCTTCGAGACGATCGTGCTGCTCGTGTTGCGCCCGAGGTGGATCATCTTGGTGCCGGTATCCGCCTGCTGGCGGCCCCGCGCCAACGCTACCGAGTAGAATTCGCCCACCGAATTGTCGCCGATGAGCAAGCAACTTGGATACTTCCAGGTGACGGCGGAGCCTGTTTCGAGTTGCGTCCAAGAAATCTTGGAGT
>CAZPIS010000138.1:0-5008 GCA_964586745.1 uncultured Ruminiclostridium sp. | reverse complement strand
TCGTACGCCCGCTGGAAGTAATTAGAAGCAGTATGATTGAGGCGGGAAAATCGGCTATGGATCTCGCAAAGAAAAAAATGGGAAAGGCCAGATTTAAAAGAGCTTTTTCTGAGATAAAAAGTATGGCTGCAGACCTGGAATATATGTTCAACCATATAGACGACGCAAATCAAAAAATCAGGGAAAATGAAGCGCAGTTTAGAGCATTCTTTAATCAGGCAGGTGTTGGTGTTTCCCAATTTGCAGTAACGAGCGGTAAAATAGTAATTGTAAATCAGCGCTATTGCGATATTACCGGTTACAGTATGGAAGAACTAATGAGTATGTCATTTGCAGATATTACATATGAAGCTGATATCCCGAAGCAGAATATGCTGACTGAGCAGATTATGAGAGGTGAAATAGATGAATATATACTTGAAAAACGATATATTCACAAGGAGGGCAGGCATGTTTGGGCACAAGTTACTGTTTCTCGCTTATGGGAGCTGGGAGAACCTCCAACACATCTAATTGCCGTAACACAGGATATTACCGGCCGTAAAATTGCCGAGGAGAAGCTCAATAAGCTTAATAATGAGCTGGAAGATAAGGTTATTGAGCGAACCCAGGATTTAGAAAGTGCTAATTGTGAGTTGGAAGCTGCTATAGAGGATTTAAGGGCTACTCAGACTCAATTAATAAATACTGAGAAGATGGCTGTTCTGGGCCAACTGGTTGCAGGTATAGCTCATGAAATAAATACACCATTGGGCATTATAAACTCTTCGGGAGGTACTATTGACAGAATCCTGCAGAATGAATTGGATAGTGTTATAGATTTTCACTGCAGGGCACCGGAGGAGGCATACGAAATATACAGCAGCTTGGTGCAGCAAAGTAAAAATAACGCCGGAACACATGACAATAGCCATAGACGCACGTTGCGAAGGTTATATTACAAGTCTCTTGAAAAGAGTGGGCACAAGGTTGATGATGAAATAATTGAAAAGCTTGTTGATTTAGGCTATGAAATAGAAACAGAATACTTTACTGAGCTGGTTGGGAAAAAAGATAATATTGAGGCTATAAAAGCAGCCTATAGCGTTGCCGTATTACATAAATCAGTTGGAATGATAAGGGCATCTGCCGAAAAAGCCTCAAAAGTCATATTGGCACTGAAAACATATTCACACAAGGATAATAGTAAGGCACCTGTTCCTTATGATGTAGTCAAGGATTTAGAAATGGTATTGACTCTGTATTATAATCAGATGAAATATGGTGTTGAAATAATCAGAGAATATGAAACAGTGCCTCAGGTTATATGTTTTCCTGATAAGCTGCATCAGATTTGGGTAAATATAATTAATAATGCATTACAAGCTATAAACTATAAAGGTACACTTAAAATTGGCATTTCAAACGACAACGATAAAGTCAAAATTTCTATTTCCAACAACGGTCCAAGCATTCCTGATAATATAATTAACAGGATATTTGAACCATTCTTTACAACTAAAAAGCTGGGTGAGGGTACCGGCCTTGGATTGGACATCGTTAAAAGAATTATAGAAGAAATTGACGGAAAGATTAATGTGGAATCAAAACCGGGTAAAACAACCTTTAATGTTTGGTTAAGAACTTGAATGAGGTGAGAAAATGCATGATCGGAGTGCAATAATCTGTGTTGACGACGATGAAATGATACTTATTTCACTAAAGCAAGAGCTTATGGCGCACTTTAGCGGTCAATATCGTTATGAATCAGCGCTTAACGCAGAGGAAGCATTAATACTTATAGATGAGCTTATAGCAGATGACATATATATAATTCTTGTTATATCGGACTATCTGATGCCCGGGATGAACGGTGATGAATTTCTTATAGAGGTTAATGAGAGATATCCGGACATACGAGCACTTATTGTAACCGGTTACGCAGACATTTTGGCGGTTTCAAAGGCAAGACACAGAATAAACCTTAGCGGTGTTATAACAAAACCGTGGAACTCAGATGAACTGATACAAAAGGTCGAATCGGTTATAGGTTTAAGATAAGGCTGTTTTAAAGAGGTATACCATTGTATAAAGTTTTGATTGCGGATGATCTTGAGATTCTCCGATATGATTTAAAAAGAATGAAGGCCTGGGATGAAATAGAAGGATTTATTATTGCTGGTGAGGCTGAAAACGGGTTGGATGCTTTAAAAAAACTGCGGGCAACCCCCTATGATTTGCTTATCACTGATATAAAAATGCCTGTTATGGACGGTATGGAGCTCTTAAAGGCCGTGTTCCAAGAAAAACTATGTCCTTGTGTTGTTCTTCTGAGCGATTATACAGAGTTTACCTATGCCAGGGAGGGTCTGCTACACGGCGCCTTTGACTATTTAGGAAAGCCCGTAGAAAACAAAGATATATCAGAGCTTTTATCGCGTGTAAAGTTATTTCTTGATCAAAAAAAGGAAAATGAGGATAGAATCAAGCAGTGGGAAGGATTAGCGGAGGAAGCTTTTTTCCCTTCCTATAATGTGGATCAAGTGGCATCATTACTGGTTAAAGCTCAAGATGAAGCTTTAACGGCAATGAAGTCCCTGCTGGAAACAGTAGGAGCGGCTATGAATTATGACAGTAATAAGGTAATAATAATTCTTGAGAATGTAACTGAACAGATATTTTCAAAGGTTAATGAGAAAAATGAATGGATAAGATTCTATACTGATGTTGAATATATAAAGTGGCCAAGTTTTTCAAAATGTCAAGTTTGGGACGATATTTATAAAACAGCACTTAATGGATGTAGTAGAATTCTTGTTTTCCTTAAAAAATTTATTTTATGGAAGGAAGTTGATACCTTCATTAAAAGCGCCTGCCTAGAGGTGCTTTACAATATCGAAAATAATATTTCAGTTCAAACCGTTGCTGAAAAATTATTTATTAGTAAAGCTTATCTTAGTGAGAAATTCAAGCAGACTGCTGGCAGCTCTTTGGCTGAATATATTTCTAATGTTAAAATGGAGAGGGCAAAGTATCTATTAATGAATGGTTCTCTTAAGAATTATGAAATTGCTGATGTTTTGGGTTTTAAGGATCATGAATACTTCAGTATAGTCTTTAAGAAATATACCGGTTTCTCCCCCGCAATGTTCAAAAAAGAAAATAAAAAGCTCTGATGCTATTTGCGGAGCTTAGCTGCGATACTAAGTAGCAATATATCTAAATAGGTCGCCATTTTGAATTTATAGTGATAAAATTATTAATTAAGAGTATCTTTATATCAAGATGGAGGGCTGGTATAGATGAGTCTGTATAATCATAACTCTTCCCGATCTGGAAAAAAGAAAAAAAACGTATTTAGAAAAATATTACTTTTTAGTATTATTCTTTTATGCTGTATATCTATTTGGTTTGTTGGCAATAAAATTATTAATACCCGTAGGAATTCTCAACAAACACCACCTGAAGCGACCTCTTCGGCGATATCCCAATTAAATACGCCAACAGTTTTACCTACACCAAAACCGGTATCAATCCCGAAAGCAACCCTTGAAATTGATGGAATAGTTTATGAGCTCTCCGGTACAGACAGCACCAAGACGGCCTCAGCATCTTTGGAACCTGCTTTGAAAGCGGGTATGGGAGAAGGCTCGGTAGCAAATTTTAGCTTTGAAATTCAGCCTGATTCATATAGTATCTCGCTAAATAAAGGCGATGAAATAATATTCAAAGGGAAAACATTGATAATTATGAAAGATGATATTCCTGCGGACGGTGAATATCAAGGCGTCTGTGAGGCTCGATGGGATCAGGGCGATTATATAGGAAGTGCCAATTACTATTTTACTCTTTCGGCAGATTTTCCGGCTTTACCTGTGATATCATCAACAGAGACAGATCCCGGAGAGCTTATAGTATTGAAAATCAAATATCTTAATCCGGAGGAAACCGTAGAAATTGAGACCGATCTTGATTTTAAGCCTAATTTGTTCAAAAATAACGGAGAGGACGTAATATTGCTCCCGGTAAGCTATTTAAACAAGTATGACAAAATCTATAGTTTTAAGCTTTTAATAGGGGAAGAAACCTTTTCCTATGCAATTAAGGTTAATGATAAAGAGTTCGTTACCCAGCAGCTAACCATTGATACAAAGATTGCAGCTGAGACTCGCAATGATAAGAGTGCAAAAGAGGTTAAGGAAAAGATCGACCCTTTAAGGCCGGTGTGCGATGATGAGGCTTATTGGGAAGGCGATTTTATAATGCCGGTAGAGGGTGGCAGAGTAAGAGAGTATGATTTTGGTAAGAGACGGCATGTTAACGGTGCACCTACTTCATACAGACATAATGGGCTTGATATAGGACATGACCTAGGAGTACCAGTTATGGCATCAAACACCGGGAGAATTTTAATAGCAGACTATATGATAGGGACAGGTAACACTGTCATTATTGAGCACGGCTTTGGCCTGAAAACATGGTATTATCATATGGACGAATTGAATGTAAAAACCGGGGATATGGTAAAAAAAGGTGATATGATAGGAAAGGTAGGAACCACAGGCTTTTCAACAGGGCCACATTTACATTTTTCTTCATCGATTAATTGGGTTTATATAAATCCGATTACCTTAATAAATGAGGGAATACCGCTGATAACCACTGAATAAAGGTCGATTGAAAAATTTTGTACTTGACAAATCGTGAGATTATTCATACAATAGTGTTTGTTTCTGAAAAGTGGTGGGTATAGCTCAGTTGGTTAGAGCGCCAGGTTGTGGCCCTGGAGGCCATGGGTTCAACTCCCATTATTCACCCCATTAAGTCTGGTGAATAGGGGTTGGAAATTGAGGAGAACCTCGGTTTCCAACTTCGAAAGCTGACTTTAATTATGAAATATTGGATTGGACCTTTAAAGATTCCGGTAGTTCCCGAAGAAATTTGTATGTTATTTTTGAGGAGAATTGCTTGACAAAGGATGGAATCCTCCCGTATAATTGGTGTTGCGTCTTTTAATGGTGGGATGTCG
>CAZPIS010000137.1:0-5026 GCA_964586745.1 uncultured Ruminiclostridium sp. | reverse complement strand
GGATCAGGGAGTGATTGTTGAAGAGGGTAGACCTGAACAAGTCCTTAATAATCCTGCCCAAGAACGTACTAGAGAATTCTTAAGTCGTACACTCAACCAATTATAGCAAATAAGAATAAAGGCTCCGTCATAAAAGGACGGAGCTTTTTAATTTTGTCTATTATTTAGTTTTTGTTTTAAAATATTAAAAATATGTAATATTTCTCAAAGTTTATAGTTTTATTATTCCATAATATGATAAAATAATGATTAATATTAATAATTCACTAAAGATAAAAAACTTGGAGGCTTATAATATGTCAGATACTATTTATTATCCTTTAACATCACCTCAAAAATCTATTTGGTATACCGAACGAATGTATTCCGGAACCAGTATTTCAAATGTTGCAGGGACTTTAAGAATTTAAGATAAAGTTGATGTTGGAATTCTTGATAAAGCAATCAATTTGTTTATTAAGAATAATGATGGCATGCGATTAAGAATTTGTCTTGATGACGATGGTAATCCACAGCAATATGTATCTGAATATATATATAAAAATATTGAAATTAAGGACTTTTCAGGTTTCGAAGACCCTATGAAAGCGATGCAGGAATGGGACAGTGAACAAACTCTAAAACCATTAGAGTTATTTGAAAGAGAACTGTATCGGTTTGTAATAATTAAGCTTAATAATAAAGATATAGGATTTTATATTCTTACACACCATATCATATCGGATGCATGGAGTATGAGCCTTCTTGGCAGCTCTATTGTCAACTATTATTGTGAATTGTTTAAGGACCAAAATAATCAAATTATTGATTCGACAAAGCCTTCATATGTTTCGTATATAAAGAATGAGCAGCTCTATATGGAATCTGTAAGGTTTGAAAAAGATAAGAATTATTGGGAACGAACTTTTGATGTAGCACCTGAATGTGCTTCCCTAAAGAATAGATCGACGAATAGTTTTTCTTTGAAAACAAAAAGAAAAACATTTATTTTACCGAAGAAATTTACAAAAAAGCTCGGAACTTATTGCGAAGAAAATAAAATAACTCCTTATCCCCTTTTTATTTCAGCTTTGGCTATGTATATAAACAGAGTAACTGAGAAAGAAGATATAGTTTTAGGTACACCAATTTTAAACAGACTCAATCATTCTGAAAAGAATACTGCCGGTATGTTTATTAGTACAATACCACTACGAATAAGTGTTAATAATGGAGATTCCTTTTCTGATTTAGCTTTTGGCATACTGGATTTATGTTCATCTTGTTACAGGCATCAAAGATACCCTTATAGCCATATTTTAAACTATGTTCGTGAAAAACATAGTTTAAAAGAGAATCTTTATGATATAGTTCTCTCATATCAAAATTCAAAATTCAATAAATCTTTTGATGTAGAATACAACACTAGATGGCACTTTAATGAACATCAATCAAATTCACTCTCTGTACATATAAATGATAGAGATGATGATGGTATATTAATTATAGATTATGATTACCATTCCGATTTGTATTATGATAAAGAAATTGAATTCATTCATCAACATATAATGAGTCTTTTATGGCATGCAATAGATAATCCAAGCAATTTAATCTGTAAAATAGAAATGCTGACCGAAAGTGAAAAAAGAAAAGTATTATATGAGTTTAATGATACTTATGCTGATTACCCAAGAGAAAAAACCATTCATCAATTATTCGAAGAGCAGGTTGAAAGAACACCTGAAAATATTGCTTTAGTATTCGAAAATCAGCAGGTTACATATAGAGAATTAAATCAAAAAGCAAACTCCTTGGCATACGTATTAAGGAACAAAGGAATTAAGCCGGATGAAATAGTAGGTATTATGGTAAACAGATCCGTAGAGATGATTGTTGGTCTACTGGCTATTCTCAAAGCAGGAGGAGCTTATTTACCGATTGAACCTGAATACCCTGAAGATAGAATCAATTTCATATTACAGGATTCCGGAATGAACATAATACTAACTGATAATAACAATATAAATAAAATTACCGGTTGTAATATAGTAAATGTAGACAACAAGATAATCTATGATTATAGTACGGACAACCCTGTAAATCAAAACACTTCAAAAGATCTTGCGTATATTATTTATACATCCGGTTCAACAGGACGACCCAAGGGCGTTATGATTGAGCATTCTTCGGTTGTGAATTTTGTTGAGGCTGTGTCAAAGTTGATGAACTTTACGTCAAACGCGGTTGTTCTTTCTACGACAACCATTTGCTTTGATGTATTTGTTTTTGAGGTTTTTACTTCCCTACTAAAAGGAGCAAAAGTAATATTAGCCAATGAAAAAGAACAAAGAATACCCATTCTTACCGGAGATTTAGTTTATAAGCAAAAGGTTAATAAATTGATTACTACTCCCGGTAAAATGAGATTATTGCTCACTGAAAAAAGCAATCTTACAAAACTAATAGATTTAGAGGAAATTTTATTAGCCGGTGAAGTCTTTCCTTTGGATTTATTAAAAGAGCTAGAAACAAATTTTAAGGCAAAAATTTATAATGGATACGGCCCAACGGAAGCAACTGTTTGCGTTTCAATTAAAGAATTGAATGAAGATAATAGAATAACGATTGGAAAACCAATCAATAATACTAAGTTCTATGTTCTTGATAAATATATGAATCTTATGCCCATTGGAGCGCACGGTGAATTGTATATCGGAGGAGAAAGCTTAGCAAGAGGATATCTGAATAGACCAGAGTTAACGGCCAAGTCTTTTATAAAAAGTCCTTTTAACCCAAATGGGACGTTTTATAAAACCGGTGATGTGGCGAAATGGTATTCAAACGGAGAAGTTGATTTATTAGGCCGTACCGATTCACAAGTAAAGGTAAACGGTTATAGGATTGAATTAGAAGAGATAAAAAAAAATATTTTAAAAATGCCCGGAATTCAAGATGCTGTTGTTATAAATCAAAAAGTTTTGAATAATAAACAAGCCTTATGTGCTTATCTAAAAGCAGAAGGCCAAGAGTCTATATCCTCTATACGCGAATACCTGTCAAGAATACTTCCGGATTATATGATTCCTTCATATATTTCATATATTCCTGAAATACCTCTCAACAGCAACGGAAAAGTGGACAGAGAGAAGCTTCCGGATCCCTTACTCGCCAAAATGGAGGCTGCTTATGAGGCGCCTCATAGCAATACTGAAATTGAAATACAAAAGATATGGGAAAAGGTACTGAACATTGAAGGGATTAGTGTAGACGATGTTATATTCGAGCTTGGCGGAGATTCATTGGATATGATAGCAATTTCCACAGCAATATATAAAAAATATGATATTACTTTACCTGCAACAGATATCAGGGAAGTTAATACAATATCTAAAATGGCATCTTACATCGATAACGAGAGCCTGTCGTTATCATCGAATAATGGCAATCTATGTCTCTTAAAAAAGGGGAAAAAGAACCTGTTTTTTGTTCATGCCGGAAGTGGTGAGATAAGTAATTATATTAGTCTTTCCCAATGCATTAACGAGGAGTACTCATGCTGGGGAATTAGAATGGGGTTTAATAAATATTCACCATATAACATATCAATACATGAATTGGCATTGAAATATGTTAATTATATAACCGAGATACAGCCTAAAGGACCGTATTATTTAGCCGGATGGTGTATCGGAGGAACAATAGCTTTCGAGATGGCAAATATTCTTGAAAAGCGGAATGAAAACATTAATTTTTTGGGGTTGTTTAACACTATAGCTCCGCAGCATTGGGAAAATGCTGAATTATTCACTCCCGAGGGAGAAATGGATTTTATAAGAAAATATTTAGGGTTTGATTCCTTTAGAATGGGACTTAGTCAGGGATTTTCTATAGATGATGTTTGGGAGTGCTTTATAAATGAAGTTAATCGCTTAAGCTGCGAAAATACAGAGAGAATAAAAAGCAGAATTCCTGAAGATATTAGTTTATCAATTCCCAAATTCAACGAATTAAGTATAGGAGAGACTATTCATTATGTTAATTGCATAAGAACCCTACATGTAGCTAGGGCTTTATATTATCCGTTAACAAGGTTAAGGACCAGAGTTAATTTTTATATCGCACTTTACGATACAATTATTAAGGATAAGAAAAGTAATCTCAACAAATGGAATAAATATTGCAGACTTGAAGCTATACAATCTGATATTGAAGCCGATCATTTTTCCTTGTTTCAAAGCCCGTGTGTAGAAAAGTTAGGTTACTTGATAAATGATGAAATAATATTTAGAGAGGATATAAGAAAAGTATATGAATAATATATTGTTTGCATTATTACCATTATCGGTAATAATGGTATTTTCTCTTTTTATTTATCTATTAGGGGTAAGAAATAAAAAGCAAATTCATTATGCATTTATGGGCACCTTGTTTTCTTTGTTTATATGGGGACTTGGTTATCTTTTAGAGGCATATTCTCGACGGCTTTATGGGCATACAACGATGTTTTTTGTCTACTTTTGGTTTATCGGCTTACTTCTTGCTCCCGTATTTTTTTTATTGACAGGTATTGTTTTTTCAAAAACAAAAATTACTTTATCATGGAAGCATTATTTGCTGTTTATACCGCCAATAGTTTCTTTTTTAGTGTTGATTACTAATGAATATCATAGTTTATTCTTCGTACATTTTTCAATTAATAGTACTGTTGTTATATATGGCAAATATTTTTTATTTCATAGTATTTATTCTTATGGTTGCCTAATCATAGGGATGGGATATTTTTTATACTATTCAATGAAGAATTCAGGTTTTTTTTCAAGACAATCCACATATGTATCATGTGGTTCCGCAATCCCTTTAATTACTAATATAATGATTGTAGCAAAACTTATAGAAGTTCCCCTATTTACAACAGCTATATCATTTTCTATATCAATGGTATTTTATTCGCTTGCCATATTTCGATTTGACTTCTTAAAAATATCAGGAAAAAACGGTACTATAGAATTATACATAGAAAACAAAGAAGAGAGCATTTTATTTG
>CAZPIS010000136.1:0-5108 GCA_964586745.1 uncultured Ruminiclostridium sp. | reverse complement strand
ACATCTTAATGAATTTTCCGGTTAAGAGTCTTTCCAGAACTGTTTCATTGGATTTTAAGGAGGTATTGAAATATACTAAGCTCTTGCTTAAGTCTAAAAGCTTGTATAGTTCTTTATTACGCATTGATTTATGGAGTGTTTTTTCTATTAACTCACTCTTTCTGTCAATATGCTTCAAATACTTTAAATAATCTGCGGACACATAATAAAGGAACTGCAAAATAAATCGTGTTTTTTTATAAGTATAAAGCTCTCTAATCTGCCCGTTTCTGAATCTCTCCAGCACCGATGACTGCTTACTGCTGATAGTAACGATATAGTCATCTCTCACTAAAAGAAGCCCCATTGGTACTGTTTCAAACTTAATGGATTGATCATCCTCATAAACATATGGTACGTCAATAATGATAAGGGTCTGGTCCTCATCAACGTCAATACGTGGTTTTTCCTCATCATCAAGAGCATCTCTTAAAAAATTTTGTTCCAAGTCAATGTTTTTTACCACCAATTCTATTTCTTCCTCGGTGGGAGCTACAAGATTAATCCAACAGCCCTTTTCCATATAGTCCAGGCTTACCAGTTCATGGCCAACAGCCTGTGTCTTATAGATTTCCAGCATAGGACTCACCTACTTTCTATATAATCACCCCTCAAAGAATTTGCACATGAAAAGAGTATAAATGGTTAGATTAAAGCCTTCCTGCAAAATTAAACTCAATTAATGCTTATATTGAAAAAAGCCCGCCGGAGCGGACAAAATCATCATTTTCATAATGATTACACTCCCATCATCGAGCTTTGGCACTATACGGCTTAGGTCTTAACCAGCTACATTAAACAAAACCTTAATTCGGTAATGTCTGTTTACCCATTGGAGTCTCTCGACTTTTCCGGGCAGCAGCGTTTTTCCGTATAGGAGCCTCACCTAATAGAGAATAAATTTACCTGTAATCATCTCAATTATAGACATTATTACAGGGTACGTCAACTAAAATTCTGCTGGGTCAAGAGATAAAAGTTGGTTTTTTAAAACAAGTTTTATTACATCGGAACTTTTCTTATACATTGTTTTTTATTGCTTAGGTTTGATAAAATTGGTATTATAAATATAGACGTATTACAAGCCGACTTCTGAAAACAAAAAGGTGTATTTATGAAAATTGGTCTTGTTTTAGGAACTTTAAACGATGATTACAATAACCAAATAGCCGAATTTATAACCGATAAGATTTTATCGCTGAATGCTCAATTCGTATTTTTTGAGTGCTCAGATATTGATAATAATACACCTGCAGATACTGTAAACAGCGCACTTTTAAGAATATTAAATTTTGAGGACTTGGACGGGATAATAATTGCTCCCAGCACCTTTCTTAATGACAACATCGGAAGCTTTATAAGTGAACTGGCTAAAAAAGTATCCAAGCCCATTGTTTCCTTGGGACTTCCTATAGAAGGCGTTCCTTCTGTTATTCTCGACTATACCTCCGCCTTTGAAAATATTATTTCACTTTTAATCAAGCACGATATTAATAGCTTTGCATTTATTAGCGGTCCATTGTCCAGACCTGTTTTTTCCCTCCGTTATGAAGCTTTCTTGGATGCGATAAGCAAAAAGGGTCTGGAGGTTCCTCCATCTTTGAGGTTAGAAGGAACCGGCGGTTATATGTCAGGGTATAATTGTGCAAGAAAACTTGCCCCATTTATTAAAAATGGCTCGGTAAAAGCTGTTATTTGCGCCGGTGACGACATTGCGCTTTCAGCCATTAAATACTTTACCGAAAACAATATTAATGTACCCGCTGACGTTAAGGTAACCGGCTTTGGGAGTACCGAAAATGACTTCTTTCCGATTCCGTACCTTACAACCATAAACAGACATTTAGAACTAGCTTTCCAAAAATCCATCTCTATCTTGTTTGAACAAATTTCCGGGAATAACAGCAAATTAACGTATTGTTTAACTCCTGAGCTTATTACAGGGTTATCCTGCGGGTGCGATAAAAAAGAGCCTGTCAAATTCGATCTTCGCTTTTCATGGACAATGTTTCATGGATTAAGGGGTATCCCTAACACATCAGAACCTGAGGGGATAATTTCAAAGATAACACGATATCTTGTTGACAACAATGTTTCCCAATGTTATATCGTTAAATATTGTACTCCCATTGTCCCTGCCAAATTAGCAGATAACTACGAAAAACACGAGGGAACTTTGTTTTACGGATTCTCCCATGATAAAGTTGTGACCTATTCTAAATCTTTTTCTACCATTGATATTCTTCCAAGCCATCTTATTAATAAAATAAGCGAACCAATGCTTTATAAGCCATTATTTGTAAATAATAAGATATACGGGTTTCTTTATATTTCTGTATCAAATTATTTTGCGCCGTTGATTAATGATTTAAGCAATGAATTATGCCAATATTTTTCCGATTTCTATTTTAGGCAAGAGTTGGAACGGTTTGAAAAAACAAATGCTGATGTCCGTGATAGTCTAATAATTTCTAATAAACGTCTGAATGAATTAACTGTAAAAGATAATCTGGATAAGCTTGTTAATGTGCGTTTTCTCGCTTCAAACATGCGGCAGAAGCGTCAGGGCATAACAGGAGAATACATTTTGATTATAGCGGAAATAGATAACTATTATGAGATTAATGAAAATTTTGGATTTTCTGAGGGCGAGTATGTTATCTCCTGCGTTTCAAATATCCTCGCCGGCTCGATCAGAGATGATGACTATTTGTCACATCAAAGCTTTGAACGTTATATCATTTTGGTGAAAAATATTCAGAGCAATCCCATACTAACCATCGGTGAACGATTTACAAAAGCCCTAAAGGAGCTAAACCAGTCAATTAATAAGCCTTATGATATAAGCTTTTGCTGGGGTTATGCCTCAACAAATTTAGAAATTGATTTAGACACAGCATATACTAAAGCAGAGCAAAATCTGTCAGAGGTTAAACAAAGCAGAATGATAAAATTATAAAGGTTTTATCTTTACTTGCTTCTCTCTAATATCCAGTTAATTATGACCTCTCTAACTTTTTCCCTGTCTTTATCGTGGTGAAGCTCGTGATAGCAGCCTTCCCATTCAATATATGTGCACGATTCAGGAGCGTTTTTAACAAATGCCCTGCTTCCCTCTATAGAGCATATATGATCTTCAGTACCATGAAGAAGCAAAAGCTCTCCGTGATTCTCTTGGGAAGCCGCCAGAATTTCCTGTGCTGCTTCAAAACAATCCAGACCGGTTTTTACCGAAACATACCCATGATACAAGCTGTCTCTTATACAATCAATCTGACTTTGGTCGCTGGAGAGTTCCTTGGTATCAAGTTCATTCTTAATACATAAATCGGGGGCAATCCTTGAAAGCAATCTCATTGTAAATACTTTAAAGCCGGGTATTTTATTATAAAGTATAATCCAAGGGGATGTTATTATATAGCCATCCGGCCTGAATTTATCCTTAAGCCTGTGATGAAGGGCTATATTCCCACCCATGCTGTGCCCGTAGATAAACAATGGTGCTCCGGGATATTCACTTTTTGCGATAGTGCAAAGTGAGTCTACATCTTCAAAAATCAACTCCCTTGGGGCTGAATGGCCTCTTTTGCCGGGAGATTTGCCATGTCCTCGTAAGTCAATACCAAAAATACCGATACCCTGCAATGCCAAATTCTCTGCAAGCTCACTATATCTTTTTATATGCTCACCAAGACCATGGATAATAGTAATAACAGCCTTTACGTTTTCTTTGTTATCAGGCACCCATGAATATCCCTGAAGCTTCACTCCATCAACAGCATTTAGTATAAACTCTCTCATCACGGAAAACCCCACCTTAACATTAAAATGTAAATTAAACTTAGTTATTATTTACCCATTTAATTATTTCTCCAACAATTAATCCTGTCTCAGCGCATTAATTACACTTAGCTTCATAGCCCTTCTGGAAGGTAACAGCCCTGCCATTAAGCTTGCCACAGGCGAAAAAATCAGAGCTACTGCTGACAGCCAAATAGGAATGTATGAAGAATCCAGTTTTACTTCGCCCTCAGGGGTCCAAATTACCGAGCTTCCTAAATTTACATTGAACTTATTTAGCAGAAATGATAAAAGGTAGCTTAGGGCTATACCCATAACCCCGCCGAATACACCTATCCACCAAGCTTCCATCATGAAAAGCCGCTTAATGTCCTTTAGTCTGGCTCCTATAACCTTTATAATGCCAATCTCACGGGTACGTTCATAGATAGACATATACATAGTATTGGCAATACCGATGGCTGCAATTACGAAGGACATTATGCCTATTCCCAAAAGAATCTGGCGTAAGCCCGCAGATTGTTTTTTCATATCATCAAGCATTTGTATTGGACTGAAACACTCATAGCCATACTCTTTTATTTGATCCATGATGTTGACAACCTCATCTATATTATCAGACTTGACAATTACACGTTCATATCCCTTGTCGTTACCGCCACCGCCTAATCCTCCCATGACGGAAACCGCTCCCTTGCCATATACCATCCCTCCGCCACCTGATGAATTACCGTTTTGCTTGTTCCATTTTTCAATTTCCTTCTGATATTCTTTTACAGTTTCAAAAGGCATTATAATAGACCAATCATACTCAGAACCACTTTGGCCCACCGTACCTACAGCTTCAACCTTAACCGGCTTTGCCTTGACCTTTGGCTGCGATGTCCCCGGCTGAGGTTTTTCGCCATAATTCATATCCCAGCTTATGGTAACCTTCTCCTTAGTAAGATCAAAATCCTCAGGAGCAGGCTCCCAACGATATCGGGAGGCTTTTGGATTATAGAAGTTCTGGGCTACATATTGACCAACCACCATATGGTTAGTGTCACCTTCCTGCAAAGGACGGCCTGAAATTATTGGTATGTCAAGAAGCTGGAACATCTCAGCCTTGATGCCTATGATATTGGCATAGCTAACATATTTGTCAGCCATCATCTTAATATTAAGATTCATAACCGGGGTGGCTCCCTGTACACCTTTCATCATTTCAAACTTAGCTATCATATCGTCATTCAATGGCAGTACATCATTTCCGTCCGGGGTCTTCC
>CAZPIS010000135.1:2713-5116 GCA_964586745.1 uncultured Ruminiclostridium sp. | reverse complement strand
AATCAGTATCCTCAGTATGATACAAGCAAACAACAGAACAAATAATTGAGAATCCGTATCATAAAAGGGGCTGTATCGAGAAAAATCGATGGGGCCCCTTTTATTGTTGCCGCTAAACTTGCATATCTTTGATGTTGTAAGTTTTTCCCATACAGTCTGTTGATGAGGTGGATGGACACCTTTATATAGCTATAATTTTTCCTCCATAATATCGTTAAAATGAATGGCTTCAGCCTCAGCGACATTCTTTTCCTCTGTCTTTTCATGATGTTTTTGTTCTTTGTCGTGCTTGCAGCCTGGCTCAAAGGCTTTCTTAACTTGTTCGATAATATTTGGTATGTTATCCAAGGCTCTGTCAAGCGCTGCATGAGGCGATGCCGGAATCATTTTTATTGTGTTATTTCTACCAACTATCATAAAGGCAACCGGGCTAATGCTTACCCCTCCACCGCTGCCTCCGGCAAAAGGGAAAATATCACTTTCCGATCTTTTATTATTGCTATATTCTCCACCGCCCGCGGCAAAACCAAATGCCACTTTTGAAACGGGTATAATAACGGTTCCATCAACAGTTTGAACCGCATCACCCACAATAGTATTTACATCTACCATCTCTTTAATGCTTTCCATAGCTGTTTTCATAAGCTCTTCAATTGGATGCTGTCCCATATTTCAACTTTCTCCTTTCCTTCTCTTATTAAAAAAATAATTAGTTATCAAAACTATAATATGGATGATTCTAACCCTTAATATGCAGGAAATATGAAAATCAGGAGTTTCTTTTTGAAAATCAGGATAAAAATCCAAAACAAAGTTTTTTTGAGGAATAAACGGTGTTAATAACCCGATAACACTCCAGATGTTTCCATAAAGCAGCGCGGTTACAGCAGCGTCTTTTGTTGATAGACGGCCTTCTACCGATAATATGAATACCTCCAGATTCTTTTTTAAATGATTATAGGTATCCTTTGAAAAAAACATATCCAATATGGATGAAACTCTACCTTTTTTTCTTTTTTGTCTTCAGGTACCTGCTTTTTCTTTTTCAGGATAAAGCTAAGCCCACCCTCTTTGAATTTCCATGAAAAAAGCTTGAGAATCCGGTACAGCATTACCTTAATCTCCATATCAAAACCTTTGGAATCAATAGATATTCCAATCATGAAAGAGAGCTTTAAATATACAATTGTAATGACAAGTATAACCAAAGCTACAAAAATAGCCAGAAAAACCATACATACCTCCGTAATATATGTTTTCCGGCTTATAGTAAATTATGCCAAGTATTTTTAATCTAAGGGAACATCTTCATAAACTTCCGGTATCTCATTCATAGCCAGTGGAGGAAGCTCCTTAATGCTTGTAAAGCCAAAGACACGAAGGAACTCCTCTGTGGTAGCATATAGCTTTGGCTTTCCCGGGGTATCATCCCGGCCGACTTCTTCAATCAGATTACGTTCTGCAAGTGTGATAAGGACTCCGTCACAGTTTACTCCTCGTATTCGCTCTATGTATGCTCTTGTTACAGGTTGATTGTATGCGACAATGGAAAGGGTTTCATAAGCCTGTGGGGTAAGCCCCTGTTTTCTTCTTACAGTGCCAAGCTGCTGCACATACTCATCCAGCTCAGGTTTAGTACAAAGCTGATATGCATTATCAATTTCCCTTAACAGAATCCCACGGGAAGCATTTTGATATTTATAAATCAAATTTGCTATAATAACCTTTGTAGTCTTCTTATCATGGCCTATTATCTCTGCTATTTTTTCTAAGGGAACGGGATCACCCGAGGCAAAAAGCAAAGCTTCGATTATTACCTCAGTATCGTTTATGGAGCCCATATTATTCATCCTCTATTAAAGTCATTAGATCTGTATCATCCTTATGATTATTAGGCGTCAGGTATATTTCTCCGAAGTCAACATTCTGATCTATTAAGGCTTGTCCTATCCTTACAACTTCCAATGTGGCAAGAAAACCGGTAGCCACTTCAAGACGACTCTTTTCTTTTGAATTATATATTTTTGAAAAGCACAATTTTACTCCGCCTTTTAAAAATTCCAAAAGCTCTTTTACTTTTGACCTTAGCGAAACCTTTTCATGATTCAGAATCCGTTTCATCTTTTTTGAAACGTCATCCATCTTATCTCGGTATTTCTTTAATACATTCATCATGCAAGCTCTTAGGGTTTCAGAAGAAACCTCCAACTCATCCTCTGCTATTATATCCGGTATAGACTCAGGCAACTTATAATGAGCACCGCTCCACTTTGCCTCCCTGGCATCCAGCATTTTTGAGTATTCCTTGTATTTCTTATATTCCAAAAGCTTAATAATCAATTCTTCGCGCGGGTCTACTGTTTCTTCATCTAATAAAGGCTCTCTATTTGGCAGCAGCATCCT
>CAZPIS010000135.1:0-2703 GCA_964586745.1 uncultured Ruminiclostridium sp. | reverse complement strand
CAGGGTTGCCGCCATAACCAAAAACTCCGACGCAATATCCAGATCCAATTCCTGCATAGCGCTAAGATAATCCAGATATTGTTCGGTGATTTCCAAAATAGGAATATCATAAATGTCTATCTGATTTTTTTCTATCAGATAGAATAATAAATCAAAAGGTCCTTCAAAGTTTTCAAGTTTTAGGGTGTAAGCATCGGTCAGCGCGCTTTTCATGTTATCCCCTTAAATCCAATCAATTTTAATGACTTTTCGAACTTCAGCCATTGTCTTTTCTGCAATACTCCTAGCTTTTTTATTTCCTTCAATGATAATATCCCTGATATCATCTGTTCTTTTCAGCCAATCCTGCCTTCTTTCATATATGGGTGTCATTAACTCGGCCATATTTTCGGCTAATTTTTTCTTACAGGCCACACAACCAATTTCACCGTTTCTGCAGTTATGCTCAATCTCACTAATCTGATTCTCCGAAAAAAGCTTGTGATAGGAGAATACCGAGCAAACCTCAGGGTGCCCGGGGTCTGTCTTGTGTATACGAGCAGGATCTGTTAACATACTCATAATCTTTTTCTTCACAACGTCGGGACTATCTGATAATGCAATGGTATTATTATAGCTCTTACTCATCTTTCTGCCATCAAGCCCCGGAAGCACTTTGGCTTTTGTCAGAAGCGACTGAGGTTCCGGAAACACCTCGCAATTATAGAGGAAGTTGAATCTTCTGGCAATCTCACGGGTTAATTCAACGTGAGGAACCTGATCCTCGCCGACCGGTACAAAATCGGCCTTGTACATCAGAATATCAGCAGCCTGCAGACACGGATAACCCAGAAAGCCATATGTCGTAATATTCTTATCCTTCATCTGATTTATCTGGTCCTTATAGGTAGGACATCTGTATAGCCAAGATAGCGGTAAATTCATGGAAAACAATAAATGCAGCTCTGCATGTTCTTTTATACAGCTTTGGATAAAAAAAGTACACTTTTCAGGGTCAAGTCCCGCTGCCAACCAATCAATCAAAAGATTGGTAATGTTTTCTTTGTAATTATCTGTATCTTCATAGCCTGTTGTAAGGGCATGATAGTCTGCAACAAAGAAAAAACAATTATATTCATTCTGAAGCCTCACCCAGTTCTCCAACGCTCCGAAGTAATTACCCAAGTGTAGGGCACCGGTGGGACGCATTCCGCTTAATATAGTTCCTTTTTTATCCATGATTTCACTCCTGATGAACTGAATTTCTATCTACTTATGTTATATTATATTTCGATGCATAGTCAAGCCCCGCTTGAATGTGGATAAGCGAAGCGACAACCTATATGAAAACTATCTTTAGTAGCTAATTTATTAATGTTTAGCGGCTGTGGACGGATAAATCTTCATTGACAAGAACCATAATCCTGAATATAATAAATTTTGTTATACGCCATAATCGAAAGCTAAGAAATTTAAGACACGTTATTGTATGCGTGTCTTTTTTGCGAAGACTCTATAAGGATGAATGGAAAAATGATTATTAAAGACTATGGTTGGGACGACGGATTTCGTTATGAATTACAAAAAATTGAAAATACTACACTTTCCCCTTTGCTGCCGGCAAGAATATTGGCAGACTATGGCCAAATGCTAAGAGTTATAACCGATAATGGTGAGCTTCTAATAAACAGGTCTGTAAATAATATTCCTCTCGCGGTCGGAGATTGGATTGTCTTGGAAAGCTCAGCTCAATCGCAAGCAAATCGCGTATACTCAGTACTGCCCAGAAAATCTAAATTTTCAAGAGCTGCTGCCGGTATCGAAGTAAAAGAGCAGATAGTCGCCGCTAATGTAGATACTGTATTTATCCTTCAGTCACTAAATAAGGACTTTAATATGAGAAGACTGGAAAGATATTTAATATCCGCATGGGAAAGCGGAGCAACTCCCGTAGTTATTTTAACCAAGTCTGATTGCTGTGATGATTTGGATGACAAAATGGCATTGGCATACAATACCGCTCCCGGAGTTGAAATTCATGCAATCAGCTGTAAAACGGGAGAAGGCATGGGTACTTTAAAAAAGTATTTAATTCCGGGGAAAACTGTTGCATTACTAGGCTCTTCCGGTGTTGGAAAATCGACACTTGTAAATACTCTGGCAGGAAAAGAAATCTTAAAAACACAAGAAATCCGTGAAGATGACAGCCGAGGCAGACATACTACAACTCACAGGGAGCTTTTTCTGCTGCCGGATGGATGTTTGATTTTAGACACTCCCGGAATGCGCTCACTAGCTCCATGGGAAGCAGATACAGGAATGGAAATGATGTTTGGAGATATAGAACATTTGATAACATTATGTCGCTTTCATGACTGCACACATTTTAACGAGCCGGGATGCGCTATAAGAAATGCACTTGAAACCGGCAATCTGGAACAGAAGAGATGGGATAGTTGGCTAAAACTTCAAAAAGAGTTAGAGCATCTTGAGGCAAAAAAAGAAGGTAAACAGCGACTATACGAAAAACAGTGGGGAAAGCAGATTGCAAAGCTGCAAAAAGAATATTTTAAAGGCAATCATAAATAAAGGATATACAAGCAGATAGAGTTTACACAAGCGCAGAATCAAATATGGATATTTTTCGCGGCCTCTTGACGGACTCTTCTAAAAAAATAGAAATATAGAAATAATAAATTCTTGCAAAGGTAAATACTTCGTGTT
>CAZPIS010000134.1:0-5201 GCA_964586745.1 uncultured Ruminiclostridium sp. | reverse complement strand
CGCAGGTAATGGATATGAATCAATACCTCGATATATTTATTGAAGAATCAAGAGAACATTTACAACAATTGAACGTATCACTTTTGGAGCTTGAGAAGGATAATAGAAACAAGGAAGTTTTAAATGAGGTATTTCGCGTTGCCCATACTCTTAAGGGTATGTCAGGAACAATGGGTTACACAAAAATGCAAACTTTAACCCATCGGATGGAAGATGTGCTCGACGCCCTCAGAAATGATAGATTTATTGCAAACTCAACTATGGTTGATGTATTGTTTAAGTGCTTGGACGCATTGGAAACCTATGTTAATACTGTTGCTGCTACCGCCAAGGAAGGTGACGAAGCTTTTCTGGATGTGGTAGATGCTTTACATAATATAATGGAATCAATAGGGGCTGAAAAGAAAGTCGAAAAGAAATCTTCGTTCGCTTCTCCGGCCAAAAGTTTTAATACAGAAGCTGCTCTCACCAAATCTGAAATCGTCGAATTGAACCAATATGATGTAAATGTAATAAAGAAGGCAATTGAGACCCAAATGAATGTCTTTCAGATTCACGTAGTTCTTGATAAAGGATGTTTGTTGAAAGCCGCCAGGGCATTCATAGTATTTCAAATTCTTGAAAAGAATTCCGAGGTAATAAAATCAATTCCCAAAGTTGAAGATATTGAAGATGAAAGATTTGAGCTTGATTTTACCGTTGTCATAATAACTGAAAAACCTGAGGGATTTTTTTATAAGGAAATTAATTCTGTTGCTGAGATTTCTGAAGTTGAGATCATTCCAATACTTCTAGATTCGTTAGACAATGCCGAAGACAATAAAGAGGACGAAGAGAAATTCGATGATGAGAAAAAAGAAAATATATTGGCTGTAGCTATGGCCCAGAGCAGTGCTGCCGATCAACACAAAAAGTTTCAGAAGACAGGTAAAACAGTCAGAGTCGATATCGATCGTCTTGATATTCTCATGAATCTTGTAAGTGAGCTGATTATAATAAAAACACGTCTTGATGAATCCAGTATTAACAAAGATGATGCAGACATTGAGTCCATTGAATATCTTGAACGCATAACGACAAGTCTTCATGATGCCGTAATGAGAGTACGTATGGTGCCGGTGGAGACTGTATTTAACAGATTCCCCAGAATGATTCGGGATATATCAAGAGAACTTGATAAAGATATAGAACTGCATATGTCAGGAGAGGAAACAGAGCTTGACCGAACAGTTATAGATGAAATTGGCGATCCATTGATACATATCTTGAGAAATTCAGCAGATCATGGTCTCGAAACGCATGAGCAAAGAATAAAAGCAAACAAGCCAAGTATCGGTAATATTTATCTTCGCGCTTTTCAAGATGGAAATAACGTTGTTATAGAAGTTGAAGACGACGGACAAGGTATCGATGTAGATAAGGTCAGAAAGAAGATTGTTCAAAAGGGTCTTGAATCATCCGAGATAGTTAGTGCGCTTTCCGATAAGGAGATAATCGAATATCTGTTTAAGCCTAATTTCAGCACTGCCGATAAGGTTACGGATTTGTCCGGCAGAGGAGTCGGGTTAGACGTTGTCAAGACAAAGATTGAAACCCTTGGGGGTATTGTTGAGGTAGATTCGACAAGAGGTAAAGGAAGCAGATTTACTATCCGTATACCGCTGACCCTTGCAATTATTCAAGCTCTTCTGGTTAGGATAGGAAACGAAAAGTACGCCATACCGTTAGGTGCAATACAAGAGATTGAAAATGTTAAGCCTCAGGAAATACGTTTGGTTCGGAATCAAGAGGTTATCTTGCTTAGAGATATGGTTATTCCAATTGTCAGACTCGGAAGTATACTGAGTGTACCGGATACTATGCCGGATAAAGATAAAAAATCAATCACCTGTGTCATTGCCAAGAAGGGGGAGAAGTTATCCGCCTTTATTGTAGACTCACTAATAGGCCAGCAGGAAATCGTTATTAAATCCCTCGGCAAAGTATTAACAGGGGTGAAATATATTGCCGGTGCAACTATACTTGGTGATGGTAATGTTGCGCTTATATTAGACGTGAATTCTCTTGCTCTGTAAGTATCGGCGGGAATAGGAGGAACTGTGAATGGAAAGTAAATCATTGGACAAAGAAATAAAGCAGTTTGTTGCGTTTAAGGTGGGAGACCAAGAATATGGTGCAGATATTCATAAGGTTTCAATTATAGAGAAATTACTCAATACAGCAAGAGTTCCCACAACACCGGAGTACATAAAAGGGGTTGTCAATCTCAGAGGTGAAATTGTTACTGTAATGAGCTTAAGACTTAAATTTGATTTACCTGAGATTGAAGAGGATGACGATACAAGGACTATAATATTCAAGTTTAATGAAGTACTTCTGGGTATCATTGTTGATGCTGTTGATGAAGTTGTGTCATTGAAGGAAAATGACATTGAAAGTGTTACATCAATTACAAATGATAGAAGTTTGGATTATATTCTCGGCATTGCTAAGGTTGAGGGAAGACTTATTACCTTATTGAATGTTGAGAAGCTTATTACCGAGCTTCTTGAAAAATAATCCGAGAGGGATATTAGTAATATGGCAAGTGATATTGATATTAATAGTATTAACAGTTTTCATCTCGATGTACTTCGGGAGATTGGAAATATTGGTGCCGGTAATGCTGCCACAGCTCTCGCAAAGATGTTGGATAAAAAAATAGACATGAAGGTGCCCCAGATTAGAGTTATGAAGTTTTCAGAGGTTAGTGATGTTCTTGGCGGAGCCGAGACAGAGGTAGCGGGAATTCTTTTGGGGATTCATGGTGATATAAACGGGAATATTCTTTTTATTCTCGATTTGAATAGTGCCAAGCTTCTGGTAAATATATTGATGGGAAACGCAGCGAACGCTGAAATAGAATTTGATAGTATGACATGTTCGGCATTACAGGAAATCGGGAACATACTTGCAGGGTCATATTTATCGTCCCTTTCGAATTTGACTAACCTGAGAATCCTGGCAGATATTCCAGGGCTTGCTATAGATATGGCGGGAGCTATTTTAAGTGTTCCTGCTATTGAATTTGGTAAAAGTTCGGATACAGTTTTATATATAGAAAACGAATTTACTTATGGAACAGACAGTGTTATTGGGGATTTTTTCCTTGTACCTGATGAGGTTTCCTACAGCCGGTTGTTAAACGCATTAGGAGTAGCATAATGGTTGAAGTGATAAGGGTAGGAATGGCTGATTTAAAAGTTGCATGCCATCCGTCGATTTTAACTACACTTGGCCTCGGTTCATGTGTAGGTATAGCCTTATATGATAGTAAAAGAAAAATTATTGGTATGGCTCATATTATGCTTCCAAGCTCTACAATTGCTACAGCAAATACAAACAGAGCAAAGTTTGCAGATACAGGAATAGTTGATCTTCTGACAGAGATGATAGCATTAGGAGCCAATCGTAAGGATTTAGTCGCCAAAATTGCCGGAGGGGCACAGATGTTTAACTTCGCCGGTTCAAATGAGACATTAAAGATAGGTGCCAGAAACAGTGAAGCATCAAAGCTTGTTTTAAAAGAGCTGAGTATTCCTATTATAAGCGAAGACACAGGGGGAAACCACGGCAGGACAATTGAAATTTCCTCGGAGGACGGAAAACTTATGGTGAGGACCATTGGCTATGGAGTAAAATATTTGTAATTGAAAGGTTTTATATGGATTATATCCGTAAGCTGCCTATTTTGATGGCTTTATCAGTTGCGATAATAACGGGATTAGTTGGATATACGCATCGAGTACATAATGATGAGAATATGATAAATATGCTTGTTGCCATGGTCGCATTTTACATAGTGGGTTTATTAATAAGAGGTACGGTTCTAGATATCATAGAAACAAACAGAAGGAAAGAAAAAGAAAGATTAGAGGAAGAAAAACGAATAGCTAAAGAAAAAGAAAAAGAAGAGAAAAAGCTAAAACAAAAGCAGAGTAAGGACAAGGGTTCGAGTAGTTCATTAGATATTGTTGCAGATGAAGACTTGAATCCGGGTATGACTGAAGAGGAGTTTAATGCTCTTCCGGTTGCGGACTATATAACAAATGAACTCAAAAAGTAGATTATTTTTATAGATAGCCCGTATCTTCATTTTTTGGAGAATCTGGAGGTAGGGGAATCTGGAGGTAGAGATGTCGGCATCTGTTTTACAGAGGCAGCAGGAGTTATGGAAAAAATATAGTGAGACTAAAGATCAGTGTACAAAGGAACAATTGATTATTGAATATGCTGACTTAGTCAAATATGTGGCCGGGCGTTTAAGCATATATTTCGGTTCTAATGTTGAGTACGATGATTTGGTGGGATATGGAGTGTTCGGGCTTATTGACGCCATAGATAAGTTTGACTTATCTAAGAAAGTAAAATTCGAGACCTATGCATCTTTGCGAATCAGAGGGGCAATTATTGACTCAATAAGGGAACAGGATTGGGCACCCAGATCTTTGAGGAAAAAAGGTAAAGAACTTGAAAGAGCGTACTTTGAATTAGAAAATCAACTTGGGCACTCAGCGTCAGACCAAGAGGTCGCCGATAAGCTGGGTGTCACGATGGACGATTTAAATAAACTTTTACAGGAAGTTAATGTATCTCAAATGATTTCACTTGAGGACTATCTGGAACAGAACCACGAAACCGGATTTGATCCGTTTTCTATGCAAAAGGAAACAAATTCGCCTGAACAGCGCTTAGAAGTAGTAGAGCTTAAAGAAATTTTAGCAGATTCGATTGATAAGCTGCCGGAAAAAGAAAAAACGGTTGTTACACTTTATTACTATGAGGAGCTTACACTTAAAGAAATAAGCTTGATAATGAAGGTTTCTGAATCAAGAATATCGCAATTGCACACTAAAGCAATAATGAGAATGAGGGGAAAGCTTGAAAGGCTCAAAAGTGCAATATTATAAAACATATGTTTAAATATAATAATGAAAAAGCAAAAGGAGATTCAAAATGCCAGAGGATATGATGCGAAAAGATAATGGCTATAATCTGACGTTTGAAAATGACGGTGTTTATCTCACGGTCTATAAGCCCTTGGACTTTTTTAGCAGAGTAAATGAGAATGATATACTTAATATTGTTCGTAAGAGAAAAATACAGAATTATAATGCAAATGTTATTAGCGATGCTGTTAGTAAGAGTGAAGGGGTACCTGT
>CAZPIS010000133.1:0-5227 GCA_964586745.1 uncultured Ruminiclostridium sp. | reverse complement strand
TCTTTCAGAATATCCTCACTTTTCTCGGACAATCTGGGCTGCTCATGTATTTCTATTCCCACACCATGCCCCAAACTATGACCGAATGCATCCTTGTATCGGCTTGCCCCAATGATATCCCTGGCTATTTTATCAGCACTATAACCGCTCATCCCTGACATAATACCATCCAAAGCTTCTTGTTGAGCTTTTTTAACTATTTCATATATTTTTTTCTGCTCTTTTTTCGGTTCTCCTATGAATATTGTTCTCGTCATATCAGAACAATAATTATGGTAAATTACACCAAAATCCAATACAACTGCATCGCCATTCTTAATAGTATTTTCTGTTGCAGTACCATGACACATGGCAGATCTGTGCCCGGCAGCTATAATACTCTCAAACGAAGGCCCTTTTGCACCTAGCTTTTTCATTGTATACTCGATTTCCGCAGCAACCTCTTTCTCTTTCATACCCGGTTTAATAATTTTAACAATATGTTCAAAAGTCTTGTCTCCTAATAATACAGCCTGCTGAATCTGCTCAATCTCTTCAGGCTCTTTAATAATCCGGATTTGGTCTATTTGGTCCTCTAAGCTAATAAAATTTTTGATTTCCTCAAGCCTGACCTTAAATCTGCTATATTCCGAAACAGTAAGAACCTGGCCTTCAAAACCCATAACATAAAGAGCATTTTGTTTTGTGAGTTCGTTTAATGTAGCATAGAAGCTATCAGTTATCTCAACAACCTCAATTTCGCCACAAACCTGCTCCTCTGCTTGAATAGTGTATCTGAAGTCCACCACCAGCCAAGCTTTATCCATACCGACCAGTAAAAAAGAGGTTGTACCTGTAAATCCCGAGAAATAAACCGTATTGGCTCTTCCTGAAATTAGGCACGCATCACAATTTTTTTCTTTTAATAAATCTCTCAATTTTTTAAGTCTTCGGTTCATCTTATACCTCACCTCGGATAGTATTAATCAGGACTGAAAGCGTTTATGTAAAACGAAAAGAGCCGCCGAATATGCATCAATACCCAGTCCGCATATCTGGCCGATACAAACAGGAGCAATAACAGACTTTGACCTGAATTTCTCTCTGGCATGGATATTTGAAAGATGAACTTCTATAGTGGATATATTTGTTGAGCTTATTGCATCGCGTATAGCATAACTGTAATGGGTAAATGCCCCGGGATTAATAATAATACCGTTATACCCCTTTAAATAGGCTTCGTGTATTCTGTCAATTATATCACCCTCATGATTGGATTGATAAAAATCCAGCTCGATGCCGAAAGCTTTAGCTTCATCATTAAGTCTGTGCTCTATATCCTGCAAGGTTTGATTGCCATATATGCTTGGCTCTCTGGTCCCCAACAGGTTCAGATTGGGTCCGTTAAGAATTCTTATTTTTATCATCTATTATTCATGCCCCTTTCACTCTAAAAATACACTGAGCAGATAAATAATTAAATATTATAATTATTGTATCGGATTTGTTAACAGACAGCAATAAAATGGATATAATTAAGTGAATCAATATTTTATTATTAACCCAGGAGTAATTATATATGAGAATTAAGAGCTTTTTAAAACTTGTTGAGATACAAACTAAGATTGCAAGTGTAACACCCTTTATTTTCGGGATTTTATATACTCTTTATAAGTATCAAACCATAAAGGCCTTAAACGTTTTGTTCTTTTTTATATCCCTTATTTGCTTTGATATGTTTACCACCGCTCTTAACAATTATCAGGATTATAAAAGAGCTATTAAAAAAGAGGGCTATAATTTTGAGGTTCATAATGCCATAGGGCAGTTCGGTCTTAAAGAAAGCACGGTAGTAATAACAATTGCCATTCTGCTTATTGTTGCGATATCTTTTGGTGTTTTGACTTTTTTAAGTACTGATTATTATTTATTGGCATTGGGAATGTTGTCCTTCTTTATGGGAATTCTCTATTCTGCCGGGCCTCTTCCGATTTCACGCACTTGTTTTGGGGAAGTATTTTCAGGAATTTTTATGGGCCTTATGATTCCGTTCTTAGTAGTATATTCTTCTATTCTTGACTACAAGCCCTTGTTGCTTAAAATTAATCATGACAACGTCCTCTTTTCTATTAACTGGATGCTTTTACTTCCTATTTTATTAGCTTGTCTGCCTGCCGTATTATGCATTGCCAATATTATGCTGGCAAATAATATCTGTGATATGGAAGACGACTTTATAAATAGGCGCTATACTCTGCCTATCCAAATCGGTAAAAATAAAGCTCTGTTTTTATATGCTGCAATGTATTTTTTTGCTTATCTGGATATCGTATTGTGCGTCATTTTGGGCTATCTTCCGCTAATCTCTCTTGCAACACTTTTAACATCATATAAGGTATATAAAAATGTACGGGTTTTTTACGGCCTTCAAACAAAAAAGGACACCTTCGCCCTTTCTGTAATGAATCTTGCACTTATTATGTTTCCTCTGATATTAAGTCTATTAGTTGAAGTAATAAGCTAAAAGCGCAGTTGACATCATTCACGTCACCGATTCGTCTCACCGTGCGGTAAGTGCCGAATGGTATATATTTTTTAAGGTGAGAGCATCCTCTGCCATTGTTCCTCTGGATTCACATATTATTACAGGCTCTATGTTAAGAGCTATAATGGCTTCCGCCAGAGGATCGAAGTCAGGTCCGTATTTTATGTCTGAATAAGTCCAATGCTTTTTTTCTCCGCCTTTTCCGAATTCCACACGACTGAAATGGATGTGTACTTTCCGCATTCTCTCATTTCCCAAATAGTTTTTAACAGAATCAAATACTTTTGTAAAATCCTCCTGAGAATTCATTCCGCCCTGAGTTAACGAGTGTAAATGGGCAAAATCCAGACAAGGTATCAACCTTTCGTCCAGACTGCATAAATCCAATACTTCTTCAAGATTACCCAACTGATTGTTTTTACCCAGTACCTCGGGACATATGGTAATATCCGAATACCCCGCTTCATCGGCTTCTTTAATGGCTTCAAGTAATGTTGCCTTAGCAAGCTCAACAGCAGTATTACGTGTTATTTTGGACACATATCCCGGGTGCATCACAATACGCTCTGCTCCCATAATTTTGGCTACTTTAAGAGTATCTAGAATATATCTGACAGAATTGTTCCTTTTTTCTTCTTCAGTGCTAGAAAGATTTATATAATAAGGAGCATGAACGCTCAGTCTTATCTCGAAATCCTTTGCTTTCCGGCCAATTTCCCCGGCAGGTTCCTCTTTTATATTAACTCCCTTGTTGCACTGATATTCATAAGCATTAAGGCCCATCTCGGAAAGCCATTGGGGCATCTGCCATGAATGAGCAAAACCTTGATCATAGAAGCTGTTTGAATTTCCTGCCGGCCCGAACCAAATCATAATTTTATCTCCATCTCATGTATTAAATAGCACTTCGATCTTCAGAATTCTACACTTGCAAAGTAGTTTACTAATGGTAAAAGGACCTAACTTCCCATCTACTTTGGCAGCTCAATAACCTTATTATTCCTTGATTCCTTATAAAGAACAAATTTATTTCCTATTACTGATACTATTTCAGCATCAGCAGCTTGGGCAATCTCCTCACAAGCTTCCCTTGCCGTGTAAATCGAATTTTTCAGCACATTGGCTTTAACAAGCTCTCTTGCCTCAAGTGCTTCTACAAACTGACGAATAACATTTTCGTCTATCCCGTTTTTACCTACCTGAAAAATTGCCGGAATACCGTTTGCCAAGCTTCTTAAATAGCTTCTTTGTTTTCCTGTAATCATATTTCTACTCCTATGGCACAAAATCAAATTCTATTTCACCTATTCTCACTGTATCGCCTTCTTCAATTCCCTTTTCTTCAAGAGCTTCAATAACTCCCATGTTTTTCATCACACGCTGGAAGTATTGGAGAGATTCCCTGTCATTAAAATTAACCGAACCCAGTATTTTATCTACCCATGATCCTTCAACCACATATGTCTCATTCTCACGTCTTACCGCGAATTTAGGCTCATCTGTTTCTTGCAGAATATCAATTTCCTGCTCTTGGTCAAAAAGTACAATTTCAGGCAGAGTCTTTAACTGCTCATAAGTGTACCTTATCAACTCATCAACTCCCTGATTAGTTGCGGCCGAAATCTCAAATACCTTGTACCCTCTTTGTACCATCTCGGTTTTGAAATTTTCCAGCTTTTCCGGTTCAGACAGAGCATCAATTTTGTTAGCTGCAATAATTTGAGGACGTTTAGCCAGCTCGGGATTATAAAGCTCAAGCTCACGGTTTATTACATCAAAATCAGAAATAGCGTCCCTGCCGTCTGTTTCAGCAATATCGATAACATGAATCAAAAGCCTTGTCCGCTCCACATGCCGTAAAAAATTATGTCCCAGGCCTGCACCCTCATGAGCGCCCTCAATAAGGCCGGGTATATCGGCAATAACGAAGCTGCCGCCCTCGCCTAATGACACCACACCAAGATTCGGAGACAATGTAGTAAAGTGATAATTAGCAATTTTAGGTCTGGCTGAGGATACCATTGAAAGTAATGTGGACTTTCCTACATTTGGGAAACCAAGAAGTCCTACATCGGCAATCAGCTTTAGCTCAAGAACAGCCGTAAATTCACGGCCGGGACTACCGCTTCTGGCAAAATTAGGAACCTGACGGGTAGGCGTTGCAAAATGCTGGTTTCCCGCTCCGCCTTTGCCTCCCCGGGCAATTACTACCTCTTGTCCCTCACTGGATATATCTGCAATAATTCTACCTGTATCCTTATCTTTAACAATGGTTCCCACCGGAACCCTCACCTCAAGATTGGCGCCACCTTTACCGCTTCTGTTGCGCTTCCCGCCATTTTCGCCTCTTTCGGCGATATATTTTCTTTTATAGCGAAAATCCATTAGTGTTCTAAGGCCTGTGTCAGCCTTAAAAACTACATTTCCTCCGGTACCGCCATCGCCTCCGTCAGGGCCTCCGTCGGGAATATATTTTTCACGTCTAAAAGAGACGACACCATCTCCGCCATCCCCGGCTTTTATATATATTTCTGCAAAATCAATAAACATATTATCCTCCGATTTAACGCAGTCTGCCGTCACTTAAGTTTCATTACAAATAAAAGGGACGATAATCTCGTCCCTTCCCATACCAGTATAACCTGTCTTTAAGCAGAATAAACGCTTACCTTTTTTCTTGTTTTGTCGAGTCTTTCAAACTTC
>CAZPIS010000132.1:0-5272 GCA_964586745.1 uncultured Ruminiclostridium sp. | reverse complement strand
ACAGCGGTTCCATAGCGTGTTTTAATATCTTAAAACTAGTACGCATAATTCTTAAAAGGCAACCGAACCCGGTTGCCTTCACTTTGGCTATTTGATATAAGCAAAATATAAAACTTTAATCACATTACTTATTATTTAACTTTTTTCATGTGCGACAAACGAGAACCGTCCCCTGTCGCACTGCGAGAACCGTCCCCTGTCGCACCCTACATAATAAATAGCTTTCGTCCGACCTGCGGCTTTTCAGAAGCATCGAGACCATTATCCAAAGCTAGTCGTGACAGCGGTATTCTGTATTTCTTTGCTATACTCCACATAGTATCTTCCGGATGTGTGAAATAGAGAATAATCGGAGCCTTTTTCCTGCTTTCTTCCTTAACTGCGATTATATCCTCGGCACATACTATTTCCTCAAATCTTGCCATGCGAACCTTAGTATTCAGTTTGATACGCAACTCAATAGTATCGTTTCCAGAAATATCGAAGCATACATCATCAATATTGAAGCAGGATTGAACCACTTGCCACTGTCCTTCATCCGGCAAATCAAACTTTTGGCTGAAAGGCAGCTCCATAAAATAATTTTTGACTTCACGGTTACCTGTCATATATACTACATCAACACCCAATGTTCCTTGTACATTAATTGTCTTTTCACTTATCTTAGAAGCTATATTACGCTCATTGGCACATACCATGAGCACCTCGGCTAACCGGTCGTCCGGGTCTTCTATCCTAATTCTTTGATTTATCTCAATGGAATCACATATCTCCCGTTCATCAGTCACAATATTCATAGAAGTCTTTTTTAAATCTAATTTATAGTCAATAGAGTAAGCATCTTCTATAATGATCTGCTCTTCCGGCACTAATGCCTGAGCATCCACCTGAAGCTCAAGATTCACAGATATTTGTGTCAGTAGACCGTCAGCATCCTCTATAGGGTCTATTTCCCAGTTTTTCAAAACATTTGTAGTTAATACAATTTCATTCGGCAATGTCTGAATACCTGTAACACTTTTTATAGGAAATTCCAGCACGACAGACTCTATGCTCTCGTCAATGGTATCACTGCGATATAATAAGTATGCTGTGCCTTTTGCTTCCAGGGAGGGTTCATCTTCCCTATAGCTTAGTTCAGTCGAGCCAACATTAATCCGAGAAAATAGTATTTCCTTTATTGGGGGACTACCGTGGGGGAGGGACAACACATTTGAAACTTTAGCCATAATATCTCCGCTGTCTTTAAGCGAAATAATATTTATGGGAGTTGTCTTCAAATAAACATTTTCCCCAAGAATTTCTCTTCCGATTTCATCTGTTCTGATTTCATAAAAACGGCTGATGAGCGAACACACCGTACGAGCAACAACTTTCCTTCCGTTAACAGCATTGGCTTCGGTATGCTGACAATGGCTTCTGGCGAATACCCCGATTTCTACATCTGCTTTTGGTTTCTGAATTGAAAAGGACCACGTGAATTGAGTTACGATGCTCTCTGTCCTTTGGTCGGGAGTATCTGAACAATATAATATACGATATCTTATTTCGCCGCCCACTTCTACCATGCGTCCTGATTTTTCAACACTTGTAACAAAGCATTCTGCATCTGCCAGAATAATATTCTTAATATCGGGCTTGCTGTCAGGCACAATTATGCTGTTTTCCAGCATCTCCTCAGTTTCCCTTATTTCAATAGTCCTGTACGATCTTAAAGGCTTTTTTAATAGCTCCATCTGCATTATAGGACCTCCTCTTTATACCCTTATCCCTTCAATTCTAATGATATGCTGTCCATGTTTAATGTATGCCGAAAGGCATGAAAAAACAGCCATTATTTAATGGCTGTTTTTGCTTTGTACACAGATTAATAATTATAAAGCTATATTGTTCAGGTCCTCTGACATAATTTTTACTTCAACGGTACGGGTAAGAACATCAGTATAGCTATACGAAGCTGTACGTAACGAATTATATCCGTTCTCGAAAGAGACTGTGAAAATACTGGGATAAGCATTTTCCACGATACCTTCTTTGACAAAAGTCTTCTTCCGGCCCTTGTTGGCCTTAAGCTGGATTCTTTTGCCAACACAACCTTCAAGTTCTTTACGAATCTGTGATAAAGAATTTTTATCCATACTTCCACCTCAAAACTCACTAGATAAAATTATATCACAATTTGTCGTCATTTGTCAACGAAGTTATATATTATACATATGACTACTTTATCTTGTCAAGCCTTAATTTTAAGCAAAATTAATGTAAAATTCTGTTAATTATATGCAAAACTATTTATTTAAGGCTTTTCTATTGTGTATCATTTTAGATTTCAGGGCGAAGAATAATTGCTCCTAATGGTGGAATCCTTACAGTCATTGAGTATGGCTTTTCATGCATAGGTATATCCTCCGAGAGAATCGGCTTTGTGTTTAGCGCATTACTGCCGCCGTATTTCTCTGCATCAGTATTAAAAATCTCTGTATATACCGTCTTAAGAGGCGCACCCATACGGTAGCTTTCGTGGATAGCAGGTGTAAAATTAAACACAAAGATCAGCATATCATGCCAATCCTTTCCCTTTCTTATAAATGAAATAATAGAATTATCAGCATCCTTACAGTCAATAAGCTCAAAGCCCTCATTACTTATATCCATCTCGTATAATGCCTTTTCATTCTTATATAAATAATTCAGGTCAGAAACAAAGAGACTCATTTTTTCATGCATCGGATAGTTAAGAAGATGCCAGTCCAGACTTTCCTTGTACTTCCACTCAATAAACTGACCATATTCACTTCCCATAAAGAGAAGCTTCTTACCGGGATGAGCAAAAAAGTAGCCATAAGCACATCTTAATCCCGCAAATTGCTGCCAGTAGTCACCGGGCATTTTTCCGAGCATGGAAGCCTTTCCGTGTACTACCTCGTCATGGGACAATACCAGTATAAAGTTTTCACTCCACGCATACATAAAAGAGAATGTCAGAAGATGCTGATTATACTTGCGGTATATTGGGTCTAAACTAACATATTTTAAGAAATCGTTCATCCAGCCCATATTCCATTTATGGGAGAAACCCAGTCCGCCTTGATGAACAGGCTTGGTCACCATAGGCCAGGAAGTGGATTCCTCTGCAATCATCATTACATTAGGGTAGTACTTATAAACTGTATAATTGAGATTTTTAATGAATTCTACCGCATCCAGATTCTCTCTGCCGCCGTGTTTATTAGGCACCCATTCTCCGGGTTCGCGGCAGTAATCAAGATAAAGCATGGATGCCACAGCGTCAACCCGAAGACCGTCAATATGGAACTTATCAAACCAGTAAACAGCGTTGGCCACCAAGAAATTTTTTACTTCATTTCGGCCATAATTGAAAACATGAGTACCCCATCCCAAGTGTTCTCCCAGACGTTTATCCTCGTACTCATAAAGGGCTGTTCCGTCAAATCTTGCCGGCCCGTGGCCATCCTTCGGAAAATGTGCCGGAACCCAGTCTAAAATGATTGCTAAACCGTTATTATGGCAGGTGTCAATAAAATACTTAAAATCCTCTGGGGTTCCGTATCGGCTTGTGGTAGCATAGTATCCGGTCACCTGGTAGCCCCATGATCCGTCGAAGGGATGCTCCATAATGGGAAGAAGCTCCAAATGAGTGTATCCCATCTTTTTAACATAGGGAATGAGTGTATCTGCAAGCTGTCTGTATGAATAAGGTTTAAAACCGGTTTCAGAAGCGGGATCATCATCGAGTTCCTGTTTCCACGAGCCTAAATGAACCTCATAGATATTTATAGGTTTATCAAAAACTTCTTCACTTACTCTTTCCTTCATCCAATCAGCGTCCTGCCATTCATAATTTTCAAGATCATAAACCACAGAAGCCGTTTGCGGCGTTTTTTCAGAATAAAATGCATAGGGATCGGATTTTGTATATATTTCATCAGTAGGGGTTTTTATTTCGTATTTGTATAAATCACCCTTTATAAGGCCCGGAATAAATATCTCCCATACTCCGGAGCTTCCTATCATCCGCATTTGATGACTTCTTCCATCCCATTGATTAAATGAGCCTACTACGCTTACCCGCTTTGCAGATGGCGCCCAAACCCCGAACGATGCACCTTTCACTCCTTCTGCTTCACGAAGATGGCATCCCAGCTTCTCGTAGATTCGATGATTATTGCCTTGATTAAACAAAAATAAATCATAATCCGAGATTGTCGGCCAAAAGGAATACGGGTCTATAACAGAATAAGTGTGCCCGTCCGGCATTGTGTGGATAAGCTCGTATTTGAAGGGTGTCTCAAGGTCTAAAAGAACAATTTCAAATAATCCCTTTTCATGAATATTATTCATTTGGTATGTTATCCCGGTATGCATGTTTTTAACCACTATGCTTTCCGAGTGAACATTAAATGCCCTGACCACAATTTTACCCTCTTCTGTATGCATACCAAGCAAAGCATGGGGATTCTTACTGTTGCCGCTTATTAATTCATTAATCTGGGAATTAATATCTGAGTACATATGTTACCTCCGCCGGATGAGTTTGTTACGATAATACTAATTCATTTTCTGCATATTTACAATGCACTTTTACTTTAACCCTAAATATGGTAATGTTAATATAAGCCTGATGAAGCGAGGTGTATAGCTTGAATAATTTAGTATCTGAAAGTACAAATTCAAGAAAGGGTCCTGATCTTATATTAAGAATGATAGACATCATCAGTGTCATACTTTGGGGATTTATTATTGTTAATCTCGCAATTATATTGTTTGCCAAGCCGGTGGGTGAAACCTTTTTCGATCGCTTTTTCTCTATTAAAGTCCGTGATTATTGGAATGCTTCGCTTTTGCAGTTTTCTCTTATACTTTCTTTGACACAGCTTTTAACAAGCGTATTCTCACTTTTCTTAAACTTAAAACGCCTTAAACGCAAAGGTGACAGGATAAGAATTTCTATTATAGCATCTATATTTATTTCTCTTTTAGTGTGTGTATTTTTAACTGCGTTTTTGTTTTTATAACACTTAACGAGCAATCATCGAATTATTTTATATTTTAATAGAGTCCTATATATAAATGCCACTGCCTCTATTCTTGTGACGTTTGAGTTCAAGTCCAGCATTTGACCTGACTTTCCACTTATTATACTGTCCCCTGCAAAGGATGCCACAATACTAATATCCTCATTTGGTATTTGCCAAAAATCATTATACTTTTCAATATACTCTGTTCCGTGAGGATTTAAGGGATATCCGAG
>CAZPIS010000131.1:0-5309 GCA_964586745.1 uncultured Ruminiclostridium sp. | reverse complement strand
GACAGCGGTTCCATAGCGTGTTTTAATATCTTAAAACTAGTTCGCATTATTCTTGGAATATGTTGCAGAAAGACCAAATTCATCTGCTTACTGAACGGTAAACACGAATTCCGCCCTTTTTCTCAATGTCCTCAACGTTTCCGAAAACCTCATTCATAATCTTTTTTAAGGTTTCGCCGCCTTTATTATGGAAGGCTACAAGCCAAAGGGCTCCGTTTTCTAGAAGATGAGTTTTTGCTTCGGAAATAAGCCGAGTATTTAATGTTTTACCCGCTGCAATGGGAGGGTTCGAGAGGATATCTCCAAAAAGCCTTCCCTCAAGTTGAGAATACAAATCGCTTTTTATGGCTTTTATGTTGAGATTGTTTAGCCGGGCATTCTTTTCAGTATAGAAAACAGCACGTTCATTAATGTCAACAGCCGTAACTTGAAGATGCGGATATTTTGACTTAATATACAACGAAATAGGTCCTATACCACAACCCATATCAAGGACAAAATTACCTGCCCCTGAAGGTCTGAAACTTTCTATTAAAAGGCGGGAGGCTTTGTCCACTCTGTCAGTAAATGCAAAAACTCCGCTGACAGATATAAATTCAAGCTCTATTCCTTTGATTTCATAGTTGAATTTATGTTCCTGTATTTCAGATTTAGGTTTTTCGCTGTAATAATGATCCATATTTTTTCACTTTCCTAACGGCAGATTAATTAGTTTCTCTTATAATACAAGTAATCAATAAAAATAGGATCCGGCTCTACTCCGCCCGGATTCTTAAAATAATTCGGCTCAATGCATAATCATTTTAAATTCCAGTGTGTAAGAAGGTTTTGCATCCAGTCTACCACATCAACCTTATATACCACCTTTAAATTTTCCCTGTCTAATACTTCCTCCACCAAGCCCTTGGCATACACCTTTCCTTCGCTCATCAGAAGAGCCTTGTTGCCATAGGTGTAAGCAGTATTTAGATCATGAACGGCTGCTAGGACGGCTCTGTTTTTTCCCTTTACCCATTTTCTTATTATATCAAAAATAGCTATTTGATATTGTAGGTCCAGATTATTTGTCGGTTCATCTAAAATCAGTATATTAGGGTCCTGTGCAAAAAGCTGCGCCAGAAATGTTCTTTGAAGTTCTCCTCCCGACAAGGTAAGAACAGATTGATCCTTTATATTGTATATACCCGTTAATTTCATGGATTCCTCTATTTTCATCTGGTCCTTATTATTAAGTCTGCTGAAAATTCCCTTTTGGTATGCATATCTGCCTAGACTCACCACATCATAAACCGTGTGTGCAAACTGTGGTTGGTGCTTTTGAGTGAGAACTCCTATTGCTTTTGCCAATTCTTTATTATTTACGGTTTTGATATCAGCTTTATCCAGCCATACTTCTCCCTCATGTGGGATAACATTCATAATCGCCTTGAAAAGAGTAGTCTTGCCTGCACCGTTTGGCCCCATAACAATAAAAACATCATGCTCCTCTAATAAGAAGGATACATTATCTACGATTTTTTTCTCTCCAACTGTGACCGAAAGTCTTTGTACTTCAAGCATATCAGATACCCTACCCCCTCACTTTGCTTCTGCTGTAGAAAATATAGATAAATAACAAGGCGCCGATAAGCGAGGTAACCACTCCAATGGGCAGTTCGGCAGGGCTCAAAACGGTACGGGACAATAAATCAGTGGCCATAAGAAAGCCCGCTCCAAAAAGTGCTGAAAAAGAGAGTAGCTTTTTGTGATTGGGTCCTGTTATAAATCTTGTCATATGAGGGATGACAAGACCTACAAATCCAATTGTTCCGCTGACTGCCACAGACACCCCTACCAATACAGATACCAAAACTAAAATCAAGAGCTTAATCCTTTTAGTATTAACTCCAATATAGCCGGCCTGTTCCTCTCCTAATGAAAAAGCATCCATCTCACGACTAAGGAATAAAAGCGGAATAGCAGCTAAAATGAAAAATGGTAGCATAAGAGCCACATATGGCCAGCCTCTTCCTGAAAATGAGCCCATAGTCCAAAAAACAACTTGTTTTAGATTGTTTCCGGATAATGATACTATCAGGCTAGTTACGCTACCTGTAAGCATAGAAAATATAACTCCTGTCAGAATAATCGTCTGATTGGATAAATTATAATCTATTTTGTAGGTAAGACTCAAAATCAACAAAAGGGATAAGAAGGAGAACAGAATACTCATTAGCACCAGCCCTCCGTTTGGGAAAAACGGCAGATTAAAACCAGTTGCAATTGATATAACTGCCCCCAGCGCACCTCCGGAGGTAATACCCAGAGTGGAACCGTCAGCCAACGGATTTTTAAGTAAGCCCTGCATAGCCGCTCCGCAAAGTGAAAGAGCTGCTCCAACTAGGGAGGCAAGTATGACTCTCGGTAGGCGTACATTAATTATAATTGTTTTAACACTGTACGGAATATCGCCTGTATCACCTATACCTAACAGGCTGCCAACCAATACTCTTACTGTGTCGGTAACAGTAAATCCTACACTTCCCACTGATATGGAGAAAAAAAACACAATGAAAAACGCCAGCATTCCAAAACCCCATATTACTGAGGTTGCCACTGTTTTTTTTTCGGTTTTATCTGAGGATATAAGCTTTGTCATAATCTATCCTTATTCATAAATAACCTTAACAAGTTCATTAGCAGTATCTAAAAGCCTTGGACCCGGACGGCTTATCATGTCAGAATCCAGCATTACAATTTTATTGTTTTTCACTCCTTCAATCTGACTCCAATTTTTCCTTGACGAAATCTCTCCCACAGGATCTTCAATCCCCGTCAATGGGCTTGACGTGGTGAGAATAAAATCAGGATTGCGGTCAATGACCTGTTCTTCCGAAACAGCGGCCCACCCTTCTATGTCATCAAATATATTTTTGGCTCCGATTATATCAATCAGTTCCTGAATAAACGTATTTTGTCCACATGACCAAAGCCCATATTCTAAAGGTGAAACCTCTACGTATACTTTTGATGAAGCTTTGTTTGCAACCTGTTTCTTAATCTTTTCAAAGCCATCCTTCATGTTCTTTACAATCTTTTCGGCCTCTTTGTCCTTACCCACAACCGTTCCTATCATTTTAATGACATCATAAGTTTCAGAAAGGCTGTTTGCCTTAGTAACTACAACCTTTACCCCCGCCTGTTCCAATTGTTTTACCTGTTCCTCCATTGCAGTCATATTTCCAATAATAGCAACATCCGGATTAAGGGCTATTATTGCTTCAATATTGAGCTGTTCTCCAGAAGGAAGCTTCGGTATATCTTTAGTTTCCGCAGGATAATTACAGTAATCACTTGCAGCTATTATTTTGTCGCCTGACCCCAGTGCAAATAGAATTTCAGTATTGGAAGGCATCAATGAAACAATTTTTTCTGGGGTTTTGTCAAAACTGACCGCAACACCTCTGCTGTCCGTTATTGTCGGTGTTTCATCGGCTTTTGGCTGAAACCCGCAGGATGAAAGTGCAAAAACTAGAACTAAAGTAATAAGAGCATTTAGTATTTTTTTCATTTAGAAGACCCCTTTCGCATCTTGTTAAACCGTCAATCAAAACATGGTTTCTTCCAAATGAAAAACTCCGCTTTTCGGGCGGAGTAAAAGGTCAGACAATAAACTATTTTCATAATCTTACTCTTAAGCCCCAGAAGAAACATTCATAACGGCAGGTCTACCGACTTTGCGTCATCCTACTCGGGCACCTTCCCATAAAGATTTTTTTACAAAACCTGTTACAGTGGTATTCGCCGTTTCGTCAGCTTCACGGTTGCTGGGACAGTCCGGGGTTTTCACCCTGTTCCCTATTAAGCAATTTAATGCACCGTCATGCATTATTTGATTGTATCACAATTATAATCATATTTTTTATTTAATTCAAGGACAAAAGTCACTATTCGTATTCAACAACATCGACCCAATGCAGCAGGAAGTCTCTTTCCTCAGGTTTTCCTTTTACAGACTGGGATGCAGCAACAATGGGCAGCCATTTTTGCACATACTGCTTAGCGGTATCACTCTTTTTACAGAATAAATCCAGGTATTTATCTGCATTTTTCGTATCACCGGCAAGACTGAACAAAAGATATGTTCTTGCTACATCTGCACTGGCATTTCCCTGAGTAGCGTGAGACCAGTCAAGAATATATGGAATACCTTCGTTGTTTATTATTATATTTGTAGGATTAAAGTCACCATGGCAAACCTTTTTATGATTAGGCATTGCCTCTAATCGAGTATGCAGCTCATACCGAGTTGTGGCGTCCAGCCCTGTCTCTGAAATTTTTCTGTGCATTTTATCCTTCAGCTTGTTGAGATTTGGTGCCTTTTGAGCATGAGTAATCATCTGTAAATCAACAAAAAGCTCCAGATATTCATCATATTTTTCGGGATTCTCCTCCATAAGCTGTGCAAGAGTTACCCCTTCTATAAATTCAGTGACAATCGCCCATTTCCCTTCAATCATTCCCACCTCGATAAGTTTAGGAATTTGAAGCTCAGTTTCCTCAACCCTAGCATGATTAAGAGCTTCATTGAGTATATTGGCCTTTGAATAGCCCTCATCAAAAACCTTTATGGCGAAATCTCCATCCCGGTATACGGTTTTATCTGTTCTGACAGCAATTATTTTATCCAGCTTCATCTCTTTCCCCTCCTAAACTTTCTTATTGGTTCCGTAGTAAGCGTTAAGATACATCTGCTTAATCTCGCTCATAAGCGGGTAACGCGGATTAGCACCTGTGCACTGGTCATCAAAGGCCTGATCAACCATATCGTCAAGACTGTCTAAAAATACTTTTTCATCAATTCCATATTCTTTTATAGTCTTCTTAATACCAACTTTTGCTTTTAGTTCTTCTATGTGTTTAACAAGATTCTCAAGCTTTTCCTCATCAGTTTTACCTGCTACACCAAGATAATCGGCAACTTGTGCATATCTGGCAAGGGTGTGAGGGTGATCATACTGAGAGAATGTTCCCATTTTTGTCGGAACTTCAACTGCATTAAACCTTATAACCTCATTTATTAAAAGTGCATTTGCTATACCATGTGGAAGATGATGAAAAGCACCTAACTTGTGAGCCATCGAATGACATACTCCTAAAAATGCGTTAGCAAACGCCATTCCTGCCATAGTTGCTGCATTTGCCATCTTTTCTCTGGCAACCGAATCATTGGGTCCGTTTTCATAGGCTTTTGGCAGATATTCAAATATTATTTTCAATGCACCTAATGCAAGGCTGTCGGTATAATCTGTTGCAAGCATAGAAGCATA
>CAZPIS010000130.1:0-5352 GCA_964586745.1 uncultured Ruminiclostridium sp. | reverse complement strand
TCTTTTGCATAAGATGAAGAAGGCTGAATCAGGATGGGGTGTTATTATGGGTGATTGTTGTAAGCAAGATAGCTGCTGCGGTGGCGGGGGAGGAATATTCGGAGGAGACAATATATGGTGGATTATAATCATAATTGTTCTGATTATTTGCTTCTGTCCGGGTATTTTTGACGGTAGAGGTGGATGCGGGAGAGGCTGCGATCACGGCATCTGCTAAATTGTCAGTATAACCGATAAATTATGGAGGCTTAATTGTAAGCTTCCTTATTTTTATTGTACAACAGCATGGTTATCGAGCCTCAAAAACAATTTTTTGACAACTAGTTATTCTTTTTTCGTAGTAATTGTTCTTTTTAATAAAAATCCTTTACATATTTCACCACTAGCAGCTTTAACCAT
The DNA here is from genome assembly GCA_964586745.1 of uncultured Ruminiclostridium sp. Classification (GTDB taxonomy): domain Bacteria; phylum Bacillota; class Clostridia; order DSM-8532; family DSM-8532; genus DTU059. The sequence continues at coordinate 4,953 of CAZPIS010000130.1, read as the reverse complement.
TTGGGAGGGCATGGCCTTTCCCTTGAATCCAAAATATCGGCAACCTTTTGGGTAGCTTTTATCCCAAGTAATATAATAATATTGACACTTAATGCAATTTACTTCATTTTTCATGAGATCATTATACCATGATTGTTTAGGCAGCAACAATTATAGTAAATAAGGTCAATTCTAAAGTGAATTTTTGGACGAAGTAGCATAGTCATTGTAAAATATTAAGATTGAAAGTATAATAAATAAGCATCAAAACAGATTTTTAATTATGGAAGGGATGATAGATTTGAGTCTTTTAGAGCTAGAGCAAATAGGACTAGAGCTTAAGGGATTAGAAAAAAGAATCAGTGAATTGGGGGATTCACTTTGACTTGGCCTGTATGAGAAACGAGCTGGAGGAATTAGAACACAGAGCAGCAGAACCCGAGTTTTGGAATGATGCTGAAAATTCTCAAAAAGTGTTACAACGTACAAAAAATCTTCAAAACAAAATTGAGCATTATCAATTGATTTTTAAAGATTGTGAAGACACTCTGACTCTTGTTGAACTGGGGCTTGATGAGAAGGATGAGACTGTACTGGAAGAAGTAAGAAGTAGCTTTGATGACATTAGTTCCAGATATGAAAGACTAAGGCTGGAAACCCTTATGAAGGGAGAATATGATGCCAATAACGCTATAATTACTCTGCATGCGGGAGCAGGAGGCACAGAGGCAATGGACTGGGTACAGATGCTTTTCAGGATGTATACACGATGGGCCGAAAAAAACGGCTTTACTGCTCGGGTGTTAGATATGCTGGACGGTGACGAAGCCGGTATTAAAAGTGTAACCGTGGGGATTTCAGGGGATTATGCATATGGTTATCTGAGATCTGAAAAAGGGGTCCACCGTTTAGTCAGAATCTCCCCGTTTGATTCGTCCGGGAGGAGACATACTTCTTTCGCATCCATGGACGTCATGCCGGAATTAGATGATTCGGTCACTGTTGAAATCAACCCTGATGACCTTAAAATGGATGTTTACCGTGCATCCGGAGCGGGCGGTCAGCATATAAACAAGACTTCTTCAGCGGTGCGTATTACCCATATGCCTACCGGAATTATAGTTGCTTGTCAGAATGAAAGATCACAGCTTCAGAACCGGGAAATGGCCATGAAAATGCTTAAGGCAAAGCTTTTGGAGAAGAAGGAGAAAGAGCAGGCTGAGAAGCTAAGCAAAATCCAAGGCGAACAAATGGATATTGCCTGGGGAAGCCAGATAAGATCATATGTGTTTTGTCCCTATACTATGGTAAAGGATCACCGTACCGACTATGAGGATGGCAACGTTCAAAAGATAATGGATGGTGAGATAGATGAATTCATACAAGCATATTTGAGTATGTAATATATAGATAGAGAAAAGCTCACAGTGAAAAAATATCATTGGGAGCTTTTTACTTTTTGGCTCGAGTGATGATTTGTCCATGGGCCTTTTTTGACTTCAAACTAATATATTTTTTTTTGATAAAGACGAATAGTTTTTTAAAACCAATAATTAACTCTAAAATGATTAACCCGATTATTACATATATGAGCTCACGGCTTTCTAAAACCCTTTCCTTTAAGACCTGGCTTTTTGTTTTCTGTGGAAGAATCTCCCGGTCGGGATACAACTCAACATTTATTGTTGTATCATCCTCAAGTATAAATGTCAGCATTCCAACCACCGTATTTTTTGTAATAGGCAGCTTAAGCTTTGATTGGTCTACATTTATTGCAATATCTTTGATATAATCCTGACCTTTTGGATATACATACTGGACATCTGATGTAACAATAAGATTCAAAGACTGCCCTTCCACAGTAATAGCCTGCTGGCTGCTTCCGGCTGATACAAGAGTGCCGAATAGATATTTATCAAAGCCGTAATTAAGAATATTAATGGAATCGTTATACATACTTTTAGTAGGTACATCCAATAAAACACAAACTAAGCGCATATTATTTTTGGTGGCAGTAGTTACAATACTTTGAAAATCAGCATCATATGCAGCTGTAATACCACCGTCAGTACCCGGATAACTCCAGAACATATTATTTGTGTTTGTTAAAACCATTGTTTTCCGCTCATCATACCAAGGTTTGGCCTGCGTAGCAAATAATCTGTTAAAACTGCTGTTTGAAAGAGCGTATTTCATTAGAATCACAAGATCATTTATGGTTGTATACTGATTCTCATCATACCTGCCAACACTATTTGTAAACTTGGTATTTGATAAACCAAGGTTTACTGCATACTCGTTCATTAAGTCAACAAAGCCTGACTCACTTCCACCTACATACTCAGCTAAAGCAATAGCAGAATCAGGGGAGCCTGTGAGTAAAAATGCCGTAAGTAAATTTTTAGTTAAATATTTTTCCCCGACTGTAAGCTTAAGCGTTCCACCCTCTGTATTGGCCGCGTATTTGCTGGCTATTATCATGGCCTCGGTATCAACCTTTTCTAGTATAATCAGTGCTACCATGATGCGGGTTGCCAATGTTGAAAGAGATTTTTCATCAGAGGTTTTTGTAAAAAGAATCTGGCCTCTGTAGGCATCAAAAAGAATCGCTGAAACTGCATCAGTTTTTGGACTACTAGATTCATCAACAGCAAATGCAGAGTTTTGAAGCGAAAATTCTAACCAAGAGGTTAGTAATACAGAAAGTAATAAAATTATAATATAGCGCATTCTTTTTTTCATTGTTATTCTTCCCTGATGAAATATTTAACTCAGCAAACCTTGCCTAAAAGTGGAAGGGTAATATTTAAAATTATAACATACCGCTTAACTGTGTCAATTAAGATACAGTTGATAAAAGCAACCCAATAAAACTATTTTAGTTCATTTCCCGTTAATAAGTATCATAGTTAAATTCTAATTTAGTCATGAATTTGCCCATTTTATAAGAGGCAAATCAAACTTATTCATCAGGTTGGGATGCCGAGGAAGTACTCTGAACGAATATCCGTATTCACCACCATCCAGAAGACAAAGAGTTGTTTCATAAAAGTAGGTCGAGGCATCGGTCTGGCGAATTAATTTCATTTCTACCGCGGAACCGTTAATGATGCTATCCTGTAACAAAGGCCCGTAATAAACCTCTACCCGAACATCTTCAGGTTTCAGAGAAGAAAGCTGTACAGTTACATTTAAATTTAGTTCTTGCCCTGAGAGCATACTATGGTCTACAAGACCGTGAATATCTTGATTTGCCATAATGCTTACCTGCGGCCAGCCTCGCTCGATTTGCTGTTTCCAATCGACAAGAGTATGGATAAATTCATACTGAGATTCACGGATTTTTATATTTCTGATAACAGCGGGGATATACATATTCTCAGTGTAATCCTTAATCATTCGATGAGTACTGTATACCGGTGCCAGGGACCTGATAGATTCCTTCATACGATTAACCCATCCCGCCGGGATACCGTTTTCCCTGTTGAAGAAAAGAGGTATGATTTCACGTTCGAGAGTTTCATAAAGGGATTTGCTGTCGGAGTCATCCTGGTGCTGCTCATTATCAAAAGGTGTATCATCTCCTATTATCCAACCGTTCATACCGTTGTAACCTTCACACCACCAACCGTCCAAAATGCTGAAATTTAGCACACCATTTATACATGCCTTCTGACCGCTGGTTCCGCTTGCCTCTAAAGGACGGCGAGGATTGTTCATCCAAATGTCAACTCCTTGAACAAGATGGCGTGCCACGGTCATATTATAGTTTTCAACAACAAATATTCTGCCATTAAAGCCCTCTAGTCTTGCTATATCATGAATGTCCTTGATAACTTGGTGTGCGGGATGATCTGCAGGGTGTGCCTTTCCGGCAAATATAATCTGAACGGGCATGTTTTTATTGTTGAGTATTTTTTCAATTCTTGCAAGATCTCTGAAGATAAGGTTTGCTCTTTTATAGGTTGCAAAACGTCTGGCAAAGCCTATAGTAAGTGCTTGGGTGTCAATTTTGCTGTCAAGTTCATTCACTTCATGCAAGGGTATTCCATTGTGTAGGTATTGCTTTTTGAGTCTCTCAGTAATAAAACGAATCATTTTAGTTTTCAAAGCATTATGGGTCTTCCAAATTTCTTCATCGGGGATATCGCTTATCTGTTCCCAAACGGAAGAATCAAATAGTCTGTCCTGCCAATCGTTAGGGAGGTACTTGTCAAATATATATTTATAGCCTGGCGCCAACCATGTCAAGGTATGTATACCATTAGTGACGTGGGTGATAGGAACTTCATCTTCGGGGATATTCGGCCAGACCATATTGAAAATATTACGGGAAACGGCACCGTGTAGTTTGCTTACTCCGTTTTTACGTCCGGACATATTTAAGGCTAAAACCGCCATGTTAAAAACATTAGTATCATCGGGCTTAAGGCCTAAACTAATAAACTCGTTGCGCTGTAAGGCTAATTGACCCCAATAATTGCTGAAATAACGGTCTATCATATCTAACGGGAATATGTCGTTTCCCGCGGGTACCGGAGTATGAGTAGTAAATACAGATGAAGAGTATACGATTTCTTTTGCTTCACTAAAAGGCATATTCTTTTCCATAACCAGTTTACGGGCAAGCTCAAGTGACATAAATGAAGAGTGACCTTCGTTCATGTGATATACTGTGCCTTTGATACCCAGAGCATCCAAAGTACGGATTCCGCCAATACCTAATAGAATTTCCTGCTGGATACGGGTTTCTTTGTCCCCGCCATAAAGTCTCTCTGTAAGGAATCTATCATATTGATTATTTTCTGGCACATCGGTGTCCATAAGATAAAGCTTTACACGTCCGATATTTATGCACCAAATACGTGCGTAAACTATACGTCCCGATAATTCGACATAAATGGTGAGAGGTTGTCCGGCAGAGTTATAAACAGGGCAAACAGGTAGCTGTGAATAATTCAGTGTTGTAAAATG
>CAZPIS010000129.1:2459-5386 GCA_964586745.1 uncultured Ruminiclostridium sp. | reverse complement strand
GAGGAAGAAAATAATATATTAATTGATCGCTTAGGCGATAAATATGTTCAGTTGGAGCAGGCAAAAAAAGAGATACAAAATCATTATGACAAGCTGATAGAGTCGAATAACCAGCTTGGAGCAGCAAATAGCAGACTTACTTCGAGCTTGGCTGAATTCTATACATTACAGCAAATATCACAAGCAATCACCTCTATTTTTGATATGAATGAGCTTTTGAAATTTGTTAATGATGTTATTATAGGCGTTATGGGTGTTTATCATTCAACAATCGCCCTGTGCTATGGACAGCAGAATAAGCTAAAGGTTCAGGTATCAAGTATTTTTGATAAAAAGGATTTGGCAATTGTCTCAGATTATATTAATTGTGATATTATGAAGCCATCAATAGAAGAAGGTCGCTCAATGATTGATAATGCTGTAAACGAAGAAGATTATCCCTTTACGAAAGGCCGTAACATAAAGGCCATGATTTGTGTGCCTCTTTTAGCAAAAGGTAAAACTTTGGGAATTGTACTTATTGAGCATAGCCTTAAAGATGCCTTTGATGATGAGAATATGAGATTGTTGGAGGTTATATCTCAACAGGTCGGCATCGCGATAGAAAACGCAAGATTATATCAGCAGATGCATGATTTGGCGACACTTGACGGACTTACCGGAGCATATAATCGTCTGTTTTTCAACGATAAGCTTCAGGAAGAATTTAAAAATGCACAGGCAAAGGGACATGATTTATCCTTTATTATATTTGATATAGATCATTTTAAAAAGTTTAACGATACATATGGCCATCTGTTCGGAGACTTGGTTCTTAAAACCCTTTCGCAATATATCAAGAAAACACTTAGAAAAGAAGATATTTTTGCCAGATACGGGGGCGAAGAATTTGTAATTCTAATGCCGTATACCACCTTGGAACAAGTCAGAGAAAAAGCAGAGGATCTTAGAATAGGCGTTTCTCAGCTTAATATTACCGACAGGGTAGTCTCGGCGTCAGTTACCATAAGCGTGGGTGTTTCAACCTACCCTGAGACTGCAGGACGAGCCCAGGAGCTGATAAGTACGGCCGACGACGCACTTTATGAGGCAAAGCACGCGGGCAGGAACCTTGTTCGTGTAGCTAAATCCAGAAATTAAGAAAAGCCTGCCTAACGGCAGGCTTTGTTATGTATTTATTATAGATTAGTTAACTGAGCTTCATGCTCCTCGACAAGTTCTTTAACCTTTTCTTCTTCGTTCGGTGTCAGAATCTTCTGCAGATTCAGCAGTAGAATCAGTTTTTCTTCAACCTTTGCCACACCTGATAAAAACCGCTTATCGAAATTTGTTAAGGTTGGTGGTGTTTCAACTATATCCTCTTCTTGAACCCTTACAATTTCTGAGACACTGTCGACTGTGAATCCCAAAAGATAGTCATCCATTCTGATTATTAAGACTTTTGTATTATCATCGTTTTCTTTTTCAGGCAGATTAAAACGTTTTCTTAAATTAAATACGGTCATTACCTTACCGCGGAGGTTTATAAGGCCTTCAATAAAAGGTGGAGTGTTCGGTACTTTAAAAACCTCCTGAGGCTTTAAAATTTGAAAAATCTGTTTAATTTCGATACCAAAAGCATCGTCATCAATATAAAATTTTACAAGCTGTTGAACGGCCATTAAAATCCCTCCAATTTAATACTAAATAGTTTTTACCCATTATATTATAGGTTTAACAAAGTTTTAGCTTCTATATGAACCATTTATCTTTACATAATCAAAAGAAAAATCACATGTCCACATTCTATCATTAAACTTACCGCTTTTAAAATCAAGAGTTACAATAATTTCATCACTTTTCAAGATATCAGAGGCTCTTTTCTCATCAAATCTAAGCCCTGCACCGTTTTGACAGACTAACAAATCTCCGAGATAAATATCAACACGATTGGGATCAAAATTACATCCGGAATAACCGGCAGCGGTAAGAATCCTGCCCCAGTTGGCATCCTGACCAAAAAAAGCGGTTTTAACCAAGGGGGATTTTGCAATAGCATTCAGAATAAGGTGTGCCGATTCATTATCGTCACAATTTTCTGCCCGTATTTCAATTAGCTTTGTTGCGCCTTCGCCGTCCTTGGCAAGCATTTTTGAAAGGCTTATAGCAACCTCTGACAAAGCCGATACAAAAGCTTCAAAGTCCGGACCTTCTGAAATAATAGGAGTATTCTCTCCTTTACCGTTTGCCATAATCACCAATTGATCGCAAACACTTGTATCCCCGTCTACCGATATGCGGTTAAAAGATTTATCGGCAACATATCGTAAAGCTTTGTCCAGCATCTCTCTGGATACGGACGCATCGGTGGTAATCAGAGAAATCATTGTTGCCATATTGGGATGAATCATGCCCGAGCCTTTGCACATTCCTCCGATAGTAATTATTTTGCCATCTATTTCAAAGGTTTTTGATGCTTCTTTAAAAAAAGTATCGGTAGTCATTATTGCTTCTGCCGCAAGAATGCCACCTTGATTGGACAAGGATGAAAAAGCGTCTTTAATTCCATCCATGACTTTAGCCATATCAAGCGGGAAACCAATAACTCCTGTAGAACCTAACATAACTTGATCCGGCGCGCATTTTATTAACGAAGAGGCATACAAAGCCATATCTGCTGCATCTTTATCTCCTGCCGAACCTAAGCATGCATTGGCACAGCCGCTGTTTATAACAATAGCTCTGGCACATCCGTTTTTTATTTTATCTTTGGTCCACATAAGGGAATGACCTTTTACTATATTTTTAGTAAAAATACCCGCTGTAATAGCATTATTTTCTGAGACAACCATTGCCAGGTCTTTATTTCCATTCTTCTTTAAGCCACAGGCAACTCCCGATGCCAAAAAACCTTTGGGTGCAGTAACACCGTTATTATTCATAATAAT
>CAZPIS010000129.1:0-2359 GCA_964586745.1 uncultured Ruminiclostridium sp. | reverse complement strand
CGTATTATTTTTCATTGTAACTGAATTAAATAGGTTAGGCAATAATCTGATCATCTTAATTCATTATTATTTTTATACTGAGGCATAATACATCTTTAAAGCATTTAAGTTGAAGATGATATTACTTGTGTGATATGCTTTTTATGCTGTTTTTAATATGATAATGGGGGCATTTTATTGAAGAGGATGTTTTGCTATGAAAAAGGAATAGGGAAAATAGTAATAGGTGAAGAAAACGGAGCAATAACGGATGTTTTTTTTGGAAATATTAACTTTTGTAATGATGTTGAATATAAAGAAACAGCATTAATGAAGGAAGCCGAAAAACAGTTGGATGAATATTTTGAAGGGAAAAGGAAGATTTTCAATATACCTTTTTTTACAAAAGGTACAGCTTTTCAGCAGATGGTTTGGAATGCACTTATGTCTATACCTTACGGTGAAACAAGAAGCTATAAGGATATAGCGGTCCAAATCGGTAAGGCCAAGGCATGCCGCGCCGTTGGGATGGCTAATAACCGCAATTCAATATCTATTATAATACCATGCCATAGGGTAATTGGTTCAAAGGGAGAGCTTGTGGGATACGGCGGTGGGTTAAGCATTAAAGAGCAGCTTCTTAGTTTGGAAGGGAAAAATATAATCGGTAAAAAAGTAATTTCATGATACCAAAAAAGTATGATCGATTTGGTATTTCTTGCAAATAGCGGTTGCTAATGAGATAATCTATTAAGTGTTAATTACATGAATACTGGGGTTGAAGATATGAACAGTAAGCTCAAGGATGAATATACAGACAGATTGTTTGAAGCAATTTTGAAGCTTGAAACTGTTGAAGAATGCTACAATTTTTTTGAAGACTTAGGTACAATTGCTGAGATTAAAGCGTTTGCGCAGCGTTTTGCCGTAGCAGGCATGTTAACTGAGAAAAAAACATATAAGGAAATACATGAACATACAGGTGCCAGCGAGGCAACAATAAGCAGGGTAAGCAGAGCTCTTAATTATGGGGCTGACGGTTATCGCCTCGTTCTTGACCGATTAATAAAAAAGGAGTTTTGAAATGGGTATATTAGAAAAAATATTTGGCAGTTATTCTGATAAAGAGTTAAAGAGAATAAAGCCAATTGTGGATGAAATTGAGGCTCTGGAGCCTGAAATAAAGAAACTGTCAGATGCACAATTAAAAGGGAAAACACAGGAGTTCAAAAACCGCCTATCTAACGGAGATACTCTTGATGACATTTTACCCGAGGCATTTGCGGTTGTCAGAGAAGCATCTGTCAGGGTGCTTGGTATGAGACATTTTAGGGTTCAGCTCATAGGCGGAATAATACTTCATCAGGGGCGTATTGCCGAGATGAAAACCGGTGAAGGTAAAACTTTGGTTGCTACCTTGCCGCTTTATTTAAATGCCCTTACGGGTCAGGGCACCCATTTAATTACTGTTAATGACTATTTGGCTAAGTATCAATCTGAACTAATGGGTAAGATTTACAATTTTCTCGGTCTTTCTGTAGGCGTTATTGTTCATGACATGGACAATAACGAAAGAAGGAAAGCTTATAATTGTGATATTACCTATGGTACAAATAATGAATTTGGTTTTGATTATCTTCGTGACAATATGGTTGTATATAAAGAAAATATGGTTCAGCGGAGTTTACACTATGCAATTGTAGACGAAGTAGACTCAATACTGATAGATGAGGCAAGAACACCTTTGATTATTTCCGGTCAAGGTGAGAAATCTACCGACCTATACAGGCAGGCAGATTCCTTTGCAAGAAGACTCTCAAAGGTAGTTGTCAAAGAAACAGATGATAAAGAACAGCTTGATGACAAAGAATATGATTATATAATTGACGAAAAGGCACACACAGCAACTCTTACACTTCGAGGCGTTGAAAAGGCTGAGAAATTTTTCAGTGTAGAAAATCTCTCGGATATTGAGAATATGACCATATCTCATCATATTAACCAGGCCTTGAAAGCTCACGGTCTTATGAAGAATGATGTTGATTATGTTGTTAAGGAAGAAGAGGTTATTATTGTCGACGAATTTACAGGGCGACTAATGTATGGACGTCGTTATTCGGACGGATTACATCAGGCAATTGAAGCAAAAGAAGGGGTAAAGGTTGAACATGAGAGCAAAACCCTTGCCACCATAACCTTTCAGAATTATTTCAGAATGTACAAAAAGCTTGCCGGCATGACAGGTACCGCTCTTACCGAGGAACAGGAATTCAGGGCCATATATAAGCTGGATGTAATACCTATACCTACTAATTTGCCTGTTATAAGAAAAGATTATGATGATGTTGTCTATAAATCAAAAAATGGTAAATTCGCGGCT
>CAZPIS010000128.1:0-5413 GCA_964586745.1 uncultured Ruminiclostridium sp. | reverse complement strand
AACAAACTGAGCCAGAGTCAGTCGTGCTACCGTTACACCAATCCGCAACGACGTTGTTAATTATAATATGAATATTAGATGATTTCAAGCCCCAATTTTATATTTTATCCGGGACACGGTACATTATTCCTACCGAGAGCGTAAAAATGTCATCCTGAGCGGAGCTAAGCGGAGTCGAAGGATCTTATATTAAAACGCAAAAATCCTTTACTTCGTTCAGGATGACAATCAGAAAGCGATTTTTTCAGTAGTATCACATTATCACGATACTAATATTTTAAACTTTAACTATCCAATTAAACGGATCTGGTAGTACTTTATATTGGATTCCGGTTATATTATCATATAACTTCTGTGAGAGTTCGCCGATTTTTCCTTCGCTTAAAGAAAGCTTTTTATCATTCCAGCAAAGTTCACCGATAGGGGAGATAACAGCTGCTGTTCCTGTACCAAAAGCTTCTTTTAATAGGCCTTTTTCTGCTGCATCATAAATCTCTTGTATTGAGACTCTCCTTTCGGAAACATTTAGCCCCCATGAGCGAAGAAGCTCTATACAAGACTTTCTTGTAATACCGGGCAGAATACTACCGTTAAGAGAAGGTGTGACTACTTCGTCTCCAATTACAAAGAAAACATTCATTGTGCCTACTTCTTCAACGTATTTTCTCTCAACACCGTCAAGCCATAATACCTGAGTATAGCCATTTTTAGCTGCCATCTCTTGAGCTTTTAAGGAAGCAGCATAGTTTGCGCTGGCTTTTGCTTCACCAAGACCGCCCTTTACGGCACGGACATAATGGGACTCAACAAAGATTTTAACCGGATTAAGTCCTTCTTTATAATAAGCTCCGACAGGACCGGTAATTATCATAAATTGGTAATTACTTGCGGGATGTACTCCAATGTGTGGTTCGGTTGCAATAATAAAAGGACGAATATAAAGCGAAGTATCAGGTGCATCAGGAACCCAATCTCTGTCAATATCAACCAGCTTTTTTAGTGCTTCGACAGCAAAGGCTTCATCTATTTTGGGAATACATAAAGCATCACAAGAATTATTTAAACGTTTAAAATTCTCGTCAGGTCTGAACATAACTATTTCGCCTTTTGCTTTATATGCCTTTAGACCTTCAAAAATTGCCTGACCATAATGAAATACCATTATTGCAGGCTCATAGCTCATTGAACTATAGGGAACAATTCTGGCATCATGCCATCCTTTCCCCTCTTGATAATCCATAATAAACATATGGTCAGAGAAAAAATTACCAAAGGCAAGCTTTTCAGTTGCTGGTTTTACTTTAGGGGTTTTTGTTAACTCTACTTTAATTTCCATAAAAACACGCTCCTTTGATAAAATAGTTTACACCATTAGAATATAAAAATCTATAAAATTATCACCATATTCAAAATCAAGAAATAATATTTATTATGCTATAAAGTATAGCTGCTTTAACTGCAACGATTTAGCGGTTTGTTAAAACATACGGTTTATAAGGAGCAAAGCTAGCAATCCCCTTTACTGAAACAAAAGTTTTGTAAACTGCATATGCTAAATTATAACTAAATGTCACCAGCCTATATGAGCGAAGGGCTCAAATTATTTTTTCAGTAATATTATTATCATACTGAAAACGTTAAATGGCTTACGAAGCTCTTATTGTGGCGGTTTGGAGTGTGAAACCATGGAAATTCATGTTGTTAAATCCGGCGAAAGTGTTTATTCAATTGCGAATAAGTACGGTGTATCATGGCAAAAAGTAGTTTCAGATAATGAACTTGAGAATCCTGATCAACTTGTTTTAGGGCAGACTCTGGTTATTCTCCAGGGTAACAGACAACATATAGTTAGAAGCGGAGAGTCTCTTTATCTTATTGCTATGGAGTATCAGGTACGTATAAGAGATATCATTAATGCAAACCCACAAATTACAGATCCGGCGAGACTTCAAGTAGGACAGACTATAATAATTCCGTCAAGAAATATAAAATTCGGGCCTATTGAGGTAAATGGGTATGCTTTTCCAAACATAAATATGGAAGTACTAAGAAAAACTTTACCCAGCCTGACTTACTTAAGTATCTTCAGTTATCAGGTAAATGCAGACGGAAGCCTGGATAATATTGAAGATTTGCCGCTAATAGAGGCTGCCCGCTCCTTCAGAGTCGCTCCATTGATGGTTATTACAAATATTGGTGAAGAAGGCGGATTTGATAGTGATTTAGCAAGCACAATACTGGGAAACACCACCATTCAGGATACTCTCTTGAATAATGTTTTACGTATCTTGGAAGAAAAAGATTACTCAGGACTTGATATTGATTTTGAGTACATATATCCAAGTGACAGAGAAAAATATAATAATTTTTTAAGGAAGGTTGTAGCCAAACTGCGACCATTAGGATACAGCATAACAACCGCTCTTGCCCCAAAAATATCTGCAGAACAACAAGGTACGTTATATGAAGCCCATGACTACCCAGTGCATGGAGCGCTCGCTGACCATGTTATAATAATGACCTATGAATGGGGCTATACCTTCAGTCCGCCCATGGCTGTGGCTCCTATCAATGAGGTTCGTAAAGTACTTAATTATGCAGTGACTGCAATACCGCGCCAGAAAATATTTATGGGTATACCAAATTACGGATATAACTGGACTTTACCTTTTGCAGAAGGAACTGCAGCTCAAACAGTTTCCAATGTTGGTGCTGTTGATTTGGCATATGACGTTGGTGCATCTATTAGCTATGACCCCATAGCTCAAGCACCATTTTTTAGGTATTATGACTCAAATGGGAGAGAGCATGAGGTATGGTTTGAAGATGCCCGCAGCATTCTGGCAAAGCTTACTTTAGCAAATGAGTTTAGAGTAGGCGGAGTCAGCTATTGGACCATTAACAGGTACTTCCCTCAGAATTGGCTTGTGTTGAATTCCGTATATGATGTAGTTAAGGTTATATAATGAAAATAAAGATTTCATGCCTCTTAACAACCACCTCAAAGCAAACTATAAATGATAAAAATAGAAATGCCAAATGCCCTGTGAAATAAACACAAGGCATTTTTTATAATATAATAGAATTACCTTTTTAGATATCCTGTTTTAACCAATATTATTTTGGAAATATATATTAAATTAAATGTTAAGTATTTAACAAAGAAGATTTAATTATTGTACTTAGGAGGCACCGTTCATGGAATTGGATATTAAGTTCGAAAAACTGGTAAAAGGTCAGGCACAGTACAAATCGGCAAATCTTGGATGTAATCTTCTAATATCAAGACTTCAACGTAAATTTTCAGAGAATACCTCACAAGAAGTATTAAAAGGTTGTATACAGGAAATGAATGTTTTTTTTACAAAGTATAAGAACATAACAAAAAATGATATTGAAGAAATATCAAAACTTTAAAGGGGGTAAAAATATGTTTATTTCATTAGAAGAAACAAAGAAATTAATATCTGAGGGAAAACTACTGCACATTGCAGCAGATGAAAAGCTTTTGAATCAACTGCCAAAGGGAAATTGGATCGGAGGTACAACACCATATTTTATTGCTGAGGATGGAGGAATAATCAGTAGTGAAAAGCTATTTGTTGATGAAATTAATTCTGCGATTGATTTTAAGATATCAGAGTATGATAAAAACAATATAATGGAAATCACCAAGGATGCTTATCAAAATGGTTTTACAATACTGATCATACCATTTGCCAGTGAAGTATCTGTTCGGTATTCAAAAGAAGCTCCAAATTCTGAAGATTTATTATTAACTCCAATTGTAGGATGGATTTCGGGATTTAACCTTGAGACAAACGGGGTAGCGAAGGTATATAACGGTAGTAATGGCACTGTATATAGTGATAAAGCCGTCGCTCTGCATATAAATCTACCGGATAATAAATTTGCTTCAATTGGCATCATAAATATATTTAAATATGATGAAAACACAGATAAGATAGAATTTCTAGAAGACAGCCTTTCAATTGATAAATGTTTGGTTAACGGAAAAGAAACGGTTTTCAAAAAGTATATCGAAGAAAATGAAATAGATACAAAGCTTCCGCTGGTTTCAGATTATAACAGTGTATTATTTAATGTATCAATAAAGTCTGTATCAATTGATAACAATATTGTAGACTTATATGCACCTGTTTTTGCCGGAAGAGAATACCGCTTTGCAAGCCCTGTAGGCGATTACCATGAATGCTTTGAAAACTGGATTAAGGACTATGAGAATAGTAAGCCCATCTTTTCATGTAACTGTATTTTAAACTATCTATACGGTGATTTGGAAGGGAAAGCAACTAAACCTTTTGCAGGGCCAGTTACTTTCGGGGAAGTAGCATATCAGCTATTAAATCAAACCCTTGTATATATCGAGATTGTTGAATAGAGCATAATATTTTATACTATTATCAAAATGAGATATGCTCAAAGTAGAGGCTTCCCCGAAAATGGCGGCCATTCTGAGATAAGCGAAGAATCTTAATTAAGTCGTTGCTTTAAGCTCGATTATTAAGGTTCTTTGTCTGTTTTAGAATCAGAATGACAAATTCACATTTAAAAGCCTTTTCCTTATTTGAGGACCGACAAAAGCTGCAATTAAGATTTTAGCGAGATCTGCCGGAATAAACGGAATAACACCTACAGAAAGTGCAGCGCTTATTGAAAGATCTGCTTGATATGATAGCCAAACAGTGCCGAAAGTATAGCAAACGCCCATACCAAGTATCATTCCTATAACACATAAATACCATTTATCAATAAATCTATCGATAAAAAATCCTGAAATTAAAGCCATAAAGAGAAATCCTATAATAAATCCGCCGGTGGGGCCTAATAGTTTAGATGGTCCACCGGAAAAACCGGAAAATACCGGAACTCCGACCAAACCTATTAGCATGTAAATAAGGAAACTCATAGTAGATTTTTTTTTACCTAATATGTATAGTGAAAAATAGATTGCTAAGTTTGTGAATGAGATTGGAATAACGCCGATAGGTATGGATAAAGGCCCAAGAATACATATTACTGCTGCCATAAATCCGATAATAGTAATTTGATAAACATTAGATTTTTTAACCATAGTTTTTCTTCCTCTATTATAAAATTGGCCAATCTATTCTGACTTATATAGCACGTATTGAAGTATAAATTAAAAATAATATATTTGTCAACCTGGATTATTCCTTGGTTAACATATGTTTTCGAAATATCGTAAAAATTCAGTTAAAGTTCAGATAATTAACAAATGCACTTCAGTTTTATAGTCTAGAATTAAATCATTCCAAAGAAAAGGAGTGTAAAACATGCATGAACCCCAGGGTAGACATGAGCTGAAGCATTATATAAACTATTCAGACGTGTTGCAGCTTAGAACAAGGCTTCCACATGTGGCAAGTCT
>CAZPIS010000127.1:0-5434 GCA_964586745.1 uncultured Ruminiclostridium sp. | reverse complement strand
TTTTTGCTTTGCCCTCGTCCATTTCTATTGCGGGGCATCCGAGCTTATTAATGCAAACCTTGCATCTTGTGCATTTATCAGTATTTACAACATACTTTTCCTTGCCTTTGGCAATAAAAATACAAGGCGCTTCATAAAGAATCACACGCACTCCCTTTTCGTTTATAACTGCATTTACAGCTTCCTTTGCCGCCGTAATATCAAAGGGGTTTGCCCTTACGATTTTAGAAACATTTAAGGCTGAAACCAAATTATAGATGCTAATCTTATCAGAAATGCTACCCATCATTGTGTTTCCCAGCCCGGGATGAGGTTGATGCCCTGTCATAGCAGTAGTGGAATTATCAAGAATGACAACAATTATATCGGTTTGGTTATAAACAGCATTTATAATGCCGGGAATTCCTGTGTGGAAAAAGGTTGAATCGCCGATAAATGCAAAGTTTACTCTATTGGGTTCAACTCTGTGAAGTCCTTGAGCAACAGTTATACCTGCTCCCATACAAAGACATGTATCAACCATATTAAGAGGCATCGCATTACCAAGAGTATAGCAGCCTATATCCCCTGAGTATACGGCATTTAAACCTTTGGTTGCCTCTTTTACCGCAAAAAATGATGCTCTATGGGGACACCCTGCGCAAAGTACCGGTGGGCGGATTGGAAGCTCAGGCGGCTCTGAGATAAAATCTGTATTAACGTTAGTATTAATACTGACACTAGCACCGTCAGCTTTAATAACTAAATTAGTTTGATTATCAGAGTTCGCATTCAGGCTTTCACCAAGAAAACCTCTAACTGCTGCAGTTACGCTGTCAACTGTATTCTCACCCGCATTTTTTATATGGCCTGTTAGCTTACCGTTTATTTTTACCTTTAAATTATACAGTCCGCAAAGAGTAATTAACTCAGTTTCAATAACCGGGTCAAGCTCCTCAACGACAAGCACTTCATCCAAACCTTTCAGAAATTCAAGAGCTAACTTATGAGGTAATGGTGTAGTAGAAATTTTAAAAAGTTTACACCCGGCCAATGAATTTTGAAGGGCCTCACCAACATAGGAATAGCTTACCCCGCCTGTTGCTATGCCTTTTTTCCCGCTACCTGAAACGAAATTCATTTCATATCCGGAAAAATCTTCACTCATTTTTTTAAGAGACTCTTCGATTTTTATATGATTCTCATAGGATAGCTTAGGAAAGATAACCCATCTACTGCTCTTTTCAAAGCCTTCAGGTTCTCTCCTCGGTATATTTTCTAATATCTCAACCGATGCGCAGCTATGACATACCCGTGTTGTAGGCCTAAATAATACAGGGCGGCCGTATTTCTCGGAATAGTCAAAGGCATCGGCTATCATTGTATAGGCTTCTTCCGGCGTAGATGGATCAAAAACCGCAAGCTTTGCATACTTACCAAAATGGCGGGTGTCCTGCTCGGTTTGAGATGAAATAGGCCCCGGATCATCAGCTACAACAATAACCATACCACCCTTTACACCTAAGTAATTAAGGCTCATAAGAGGATCTGATGCAACATTAAGCCCAACCTGCTTCATGGTAACCATTGATCGAGCGCCGGCGTAAGCCGCCCCTGCAGCTACCTCAAGAGCTACCTTCTCGTTAACAGACCATTCAACATATATACTCCCGTCATTATGCTTTGCTACTGTTTCCAAAACTTCAGTTGATGGCGTACCGGGATATCCGGTTACCACACTGACTCCTGCACGCATTGCACCTAAAGCAATGGCTTCGTTTCCCATTAATAGTTTCTTTTCCATGTAAACCTCCTAAGCAAACAAAAACACTCATCCAGTAGACATCTAGTAAATGTCAAGGACGAGTGTGATAACCCGTGGTGCCACCTTGTTTTACAGGCATAAACCTGCCTCAAATAAGAATACCAAAATATCCTTCAGCCTTTACGCAGCCGATACGTCGCAGAATACTCAGATTTTAAATAATCCTTTGACTGCACCCTCAGTGGTCCATTTAATGTACTGCTTACTGTGAGGCTCCCAGCAACCCTCACTCTCTGTGCGTGCATATTACATTTTTATCTCCACGTCAACGGTTTAAAAAATGTTTAACTCTGTGAATTATAACATTGAGTTTGATAAAAAGTCAATGAGATTAGGTCAATCCAATGATTTACGTTATTCAAGACGAATGGCAAACAACGAAATGCAATAATTGACTTCTAAGATATAAGATAATAAAATGAAACGGTAATAAATCTCTAAAAAGTTGAGGTATTTATGTTAAAAAATAGTGCTAATAAAGATAATAAAGGTGGCATAGCTATAGAAAGTTCGAAAGATGCTAAAACCGCGTTAGAACAAATAAAAGAATCACCTATGGCTTGGATGATTCGCGTAATTAAGGGAGCTTTGATTGGCATAGGAGCTATATTGCCCGGCTTATCAGGCGGAGTACTTATGGTAGTCTTCGGCATCTATGATCATCTGATTTCTTTTTTGGGAAACTTCCCTAAGAATTTTAAGAAATATTTCTTCTTTTTTCTCCCGGTTGGAATAGGCGGTATCTTAGGTATCCTGCTCTTTGCCGGTTTGGTATCGGCTGCCTTCGGAAAGTTTGCCGCACAATTTGTCAGCCTTTTTATCGGCTTCGTAGCCGGTACTGTGCCCTCCTTATGGAAGACAGCAGGATTAAAAGGTAGGGGGAAACAAGGATATATTGCTTTAATTGTAGCAGCATCGGTTATCCTCATTTTGATGCTCACCGGAGGAAATCAATTGACCTCCATCGAACCAAATTTCATTATCTGGATAGGCGGAGGAGTCTTAGTGGGTCTAGGTTTTATTGTGCCCGGCCTTTCTCCATCAAACTTTTTGATTTATTTTGGTTTATACAGCAAAATGTCAGATGGCATATCAAACTTGGACTTTTCAGTTATTGTTCCATTAATGTTAGGCTTATTGCTGGCCGTAATTGCTTTTGCCAAGCTTGTAAGTAAGCTTTTTGAGTATAAATACGAAATAATGTATCACATCATTCTGGGAACGGTATTAGGCTCTTCTCTAGCTATTTTCCCTACAGTAGTAGCACCCGGATTGATGCCTAAAGGTTTATCTGAATCAGAATTTACTTTCGTTCCCGCACTGACCTTGGTAATTATAATGTTTATATTAGGTATGATAGCATCTCTGCTGTTTAGCCGTCTGGAAGATTATTATAGCCCTGATAAATAGAGCACTTTTCACTTTCATACGATATCACTTTGGCAAAACACCCCATAATGAAAAAAAACCGGTCTTAAAATATGTATTTTAAAGTCCGGTTTTTAATAATTTCTTAATATATTATATTTACAGAGATTACTGAATCAGTTTTACACCCTTAAGTCCAAAATCGTCTGCTATATCGCCAAGCTCCCCGGTCATAATTGTGTTTAAAAACCTACCTGTAACAATGGATTCATTGCCTCGACCTGTAACTTCCTCTAAGAAAAACCTTGCAAATCCGGCGATTTTGACCTCATCTCTACCGTTAACTTCCAAGGTATCTACCATAATTACAGTAATTATACGCGGACAATCTGAATCGTAATCATTGTGAGTACATGGTGGTGTATGAGTGCAACGGCTTATAAGTGTATTCACCCCTTGTGCAGTGGGTCCGCTCATATTTCCGGGTTCTGTTTCCACATAATCCCCAACTCGCAAATGTCCGTCATATCCGTTAATAATATTGTTGACATATGTTCTCGCTCCATTTCCGCTTAACGAAAGAGCTCCGTAATTACCGTCATATCCTTCTCCTCCGCCTTCCTTCAATGTATATTGCAGCCCAAACTCCAATGTTTGCTTCTCAATAGCAAATGGTCTGA
Organism: uncultured Ruminiclostridium sp.; assembly: GCA_964586745.1. Taxonomy (GTDB): domain Bacteria; phylum Bacillota; class Clostridia; order DSM-8532; family DSM-8532; genus DTU059. Next base: position 1,582 of record CAZPIS010000127.1, on the reverse strand, counting down.
CACCTTCATACACACCTATTACGGGACCACACATTGCAACACCGATTGCTTCCACATTACCTTCATTAAATCCCAATACCCTCGCAAAGTAATAGTCAACCTCGCTATTTATTTTTACTCGTATTTTTGTATCAGAATCATATACCAATACTTCGGCTTCCAATGGATCAACTCCATTAGCTTCCAGGTAACTTTTTGCCACAGTCTCTGCATTGTCCTTGTCGAATATCAGCTCCTGTGCCCCAGCCAAAGCTGCTGCGTCAGCAGCATTACTAATGACAGTTTTTCTATATACAACTCTTCCAAAATCGATTACCAAAGCACAGCTTCCCAACAGCACGGTCATACATAAAGCAAAAATTATTATTGCTGAGCCATTCTCACTTTTAAGATTTTTAGATAAAATATGCATAATATCACCTTCAGATTAATCTTACCATGAATGCATATCCATCTTAAATCAACCAAAATGACTATCCTTATAAATATCCGGACCTATTCTTTCATAGGTCTTACTACATATATGCCTTGTGGTACACTTTTTTTCCTTTGCGGATTTTAACACCGTTTTTTAATTGCTCTGAGGTAATAGCGTAATCAATTAAGTTAACCTTAGAATCATCTATAAACAATCCACCCTGCTGAATCAAGCGCCTGGCTTCGCTCTTTGAAGCTACAATACCGCATTCAACTACTAATTCCATAACACCGATTGCATTATCAGCTAATAGTTCTGCTCTAATTTCGGTAGATGGCATATTAGCATCATCACTACCACCTTCAAAGAGAGCATGAGCAGCATCCTTAGCCTTAGTAGCCTCCTCATTGCCATGAATCAGCTTAGTCAACTCATATGCTAATATCTCCTTGGCTTCATTTAACTGGCTGCCTTCCCACTTGTCCATTTCATTAATTTGTTCAAGAGGCAGGAAGGTAAGCATACGCAAGCACTTTAATACATCTGTGTCGTCAACATTTCTCCAATATTGATAGAACTCGAATGGCGAGGTTTTGTCAGGGTCAAGCCAAACTGCTCCCTTTGCAGTTTTCCCCATTTTCTTGCCTTCGGAATTCATTAATAATGTAATAGTCATTGCAAAAGAATCCTTGCCCAAAATACGACGTATCAGCTCTCGTCCGGCCAGCATATTAGACCACTGATCATCACCGCCAAACTGCATATTGCAACCGTAATTTTGAAATAAATAATAAAAATCATAAGCCTGCATAATCATATAATTTAATTCCAGGAAGGACAGACCCTTTTCCATTCTCTGCTTATAGCATTCGGCACGCAGCATATTATTTACAGAGAAATGAGCTCCAACCTCGCGTAATACATCAACATAATTCAGCTTTAAGAGCCAATCTGCATTATTAACCATGATTGCCTTATCTTCACCGAATTCAATGAATTTTTCCATTTGATTCTTAAAGCATTCACTGTTATGTTGAATTATTTCCGGCGTCATCATAGAACGCATATCTGATCTGCCTGATGGATCTCCTATATATCCGGTACCTCCACCTATAAGAACTACCGGCTTGTTCCCTGCCATTTGTAAGCGCTTCATAAGACATA
>CAZPIS010000126.1:0-5458 GCA_964586745.1 uncultured Ruminiclostridium sp. | reverse complement strand
TTACACGGGTATTTTATAACGCCTCGAGTTTCAATGACTCGAGACCCGTTCAAAATTGCAGTGGCTTGCTGCCAATCAGACTACGCTATAGCTCGTCTTCTTGGACAAGCCTTGCATGGGTGCTACTAATCTTTCCTTAAGTCACTACGCTCCTTGTAAACAGTGTAGCGACCGACGGGCATGGATGCCCTAGTGCCGCGGTGCCATGGACGGCAAGTAGAGGCCTGCATTTGATTTTGGTAACGGGAAATGTTATTTTAAATTATCCGATAATCAGGAGGAAAATATGAACCAACTCAATACTGTAGCTGTTCTGACAAGCGGAGGGGATGCCCCCGGCATGAATGCTGCTGTCAGGGCAGTAGTTAGAACCGGAATATATAATGGTTTAAAAGTATTAGGCATTAATAAAGGATATGATGGTTTACTTAATGGCGATATTGAAGAAATGCAATTACGCTCGGTAGGGGATATAATTCAACGTGGCGGTACAATTCTCCAAACAGCCCGATCCAATGAGTTTAATACACAGGCCGGATTGGAAAAGGCTATGTCAATGGCTAAAGTTTTCGGTATTGATGCTTTGGTTGTAATCGGCGGAGATGGTTCATTCAGGGGAGCAAAAGATTTAAGCCAGCTGGGTATGAATGTTATTGGAATACCGGGTACCATTGATAATGACATATCTTGCTCTGAATACACTATTGGATATGATACTGCTATGAACACGGTTTTGGATGCTATTGATAAAATTAGAGACACCTCATATTCCCATGAACGTTGCAGCGTTCTAGAGGTAATGGGCCGGAAGGCAGGCTGGATTGCCGTTAACTGTGGAATAGCCGGCGGAGCCGAAGCTATAATTCTGCCTGAAAAAGCATTTGACATAGATAAAGATATTATCATGCCTATTGTAGAGGGTCGCAATCGAGGAAAGAAGCACTATTTGGTTATTGTTGCTGAAGGAGTAGGTGGAGCTGTAGATATAGCAAAATATATTGAAGAGAAAACCGAGATTGCTACAAGAGCAACAATTTTAGGATATATCCAACGTGGTGGTTCGCCGACAATTACTGACAGAGTCATGGGGAGCCGCTTTGGAGCCGCTGCTATTCAATGCCTGATAGACGGAAGAAAAAATCGGGTAATTGCAATAAAGAACGGACAGCTGATTGATATTGATATTATAGAAGCTCTTAATATGAATAAAACTATAGATAATGAATTAATTACTCTTAGTAAAATATTGGCTTTATGAGGTGAAATATATTAATGATTATTGAAACACGTTTTCCGGTTAGATATGCCGAAACAGATCAAATGGGTGTTGTACATCATTCGGTTTATCCAATCTGGTTTGAATGTGGAAGAACAGATTTTATAAAGCAATACGGAATATCATATGATGAATTGGAAAGACTCGGCTTGATGCTTCCTTTGGCCAGGTTATCATGTGAATATAAAAATCCTGTCAAATACGGCGATTCAGTTTTAGTAAAGACCAAACTTATTAAAACAACTAGGGTACGCTTAATATTAGGTTATGAAATTTATGCAGAAAACAAAGATCTGTTATGCGGATTAGGTAGTACTGAGCATGCTTGGACAGGAAAAGACCTGAAGCCTGTCAATATATCGAAATACAAGCCGGAAATCTTTGAAAAACTCTCTCTATTATTTAATAATACTTCAGGAGAATAATTTTTTATGAATATTATTTCAAAGAATATACCAAACATCTTAACAATCTTAAGAATGGCTGCTGTGCCTGTATTTATTGTATTTATGCTTAAAGGAATGATATATCCTGCAATAATAGTATTTTTGCTGGCTGAAATTACTGATGTTTTAGACGGCGTTATTGCTCGTCGCTATAACTTGATAACAAGATTCGGAAAGATTGCAGACCCTATGGCTGATAAGATGATGCAACTTTCAGCATTATTTATATTTTCAATTAAAGACATGATTCCCAGAATAATCCCGTGGCTTGTTCTGTGTAAAGAATTATTTCTATTGGTCTCAGGCATCTATTTAATCAGAAAGAATTTTGATATGTCCAGTAAATGGTTTGGTAAGCTAACCTCGGTAGTATTGTTTATTGCCATTATGCTTGTGTTTTTTGGTATACCCAGATATATTACAGATATCATCTTCTGGATATGTGTAGCTATGGCTTTGTTTGCCGCATTAATGTACATAAGAAATTATTTAAAGCAGGTTAAATCCACAGATACGAATACTAAATTAGAATAAGACAGTATACATTAAGAAAAGAGCGGGAGTTAAAGACCCCCGCTTTTTTAATTTAATCACAGCAGCCGCCATCTTTATTGAAGAACAAGCAGAGGAAAATAAGAATAAAGAATAATATTGTGCAATCGTTATCACCACGTCCACAATTCCGCATAAACGGCACCTCCTTTCAGGTAAATTTTAATTACCCTACTGTTTAATCGCAGCCCTTGTTGTCATCACCACATCCGTTGCAGAATAGGAGAAGGAATAGGATAATGAACATTAATACTTCGCAATTGCCGCCAAAAAAATTACATCCTCTTAATCCGAACATATAAAAACCTCCCATGCCTTTTGAACTCAATATATTCTATTCTAAATAGTATCAATGGGTTACAATACAGGTTCTATGTTTTCGTATATTTGAATAGTATTAAGTAGCTGACAAGACCGTTATCAGGGGGAATTGTTGTGGAAGAAAATTACAGAAATAGAGTTTCCTCAGGCTATTTAACAGGCATATTAAAGGCAGTGGCACTATCCCTGACAGTAACCTTTATCATACTACTGATAACAGCATTATTCCTTTGTTTTACCGACTTTCCCGAGATGTACACCTTTCCGTCCGCAATAGCGGCAACAGTGGTGGGAGTTTTCACAGGAAGCTCAATAGCAGCTAAAAAAAATCCTTGTAAATCTCTTATTTCAGGTATGCTGACAGCAGTGATATATGCTGTGATTTCATACTTAATAGGCAGCATATTAGAAAGAAGAATAAGCTTTTCATTAAATACCACTCTATTCCTTATTATTGCGTTGCTGACCGGCGCAATTGCAAGCATTTTGGTGAACCGCGTCAAAAAAAATAAAAATTACAGCAATAGCTCTCCCGGTTTATTTGATAAAATAAAAAGGAAGGTAAGACGTTCTGAATACCGTTTTAGTAGAAAGCTATAAGTATCATTGTATTGATTTAAAAAGATTATTGTACTATAATATTAATGGCAAGAAACTATCGATTCTTGTCATTTTTAATATGTTCTTTGCACTAATAATAATATTTATTTGATTATTTTATATTTATAATTTAGTCGATTATTGAGGCGTAGGAAATTTTTGTAATTATATTTATCGATTAAGAAGGCTATGCTTTTATGATTCATATTTATTTAGGTGACGGAAAAGGTAAGACTACTGCGGCAATCGGGCTTGCAATAAGAAATCTGGGCTGTGACGGCAGGATTCTATTTGTGCAGTTTCTAAAAAATAGTGATACCGGTGAATTGAATATATTGACAAAATTAAATGGAATTACTTTCAATAGGCCTTTTATGCGGCACAAGGGATTCGTTTTTAATTTAAAAGCTAGTCAGCTTAGAGAAATAAAAGAAGACATTGAAAAAGGATTCCGTGATATTATAGCTATTATTACTGATAACCAATTTACAATGGTAGTTTTAGATGAGGTTCTGGATGCTATAGATATGGGCTTTTTATCACAAGAAGATTTGATAAACGTCTTTGATAAATTTTCTGATATAGAGTTTGTTATAACAGGCAGGAGAACTACACAAGCTATAAAAGAAAAAGCAGATTATATAACTGTTATGAAAAAAGAAAAACACCCTTTTGACAAAGGAATTAATGCCAGAAAGGGTATAGAGTATTAAAATACGAAAGGCAAAATTAAAATGCGCAAAAGAAAATTGAACTCCAAAAGATTTATTACTGTATTAGCCGGTTTTAGCCTTATTACTATTTTGGTGGTAATAATAATTTCGAAAAACAATAGATTTAACATAGCAAAGGAAAGTCCGTCGCCAAGCACTGCGACGGAAAAACCGATTGCAACCTCAACATCTGTACCGGAGCCATCCGGCACGCCGGCTACCACACCGTCGTCGATTCCGGAAGAAACAGTACCTCCTAAAGAAAATCTTAATATCAGAACTGATTATGAAAATTTTTCACCAAATGAGGCGGGAGAAATACCTATTATAATGTTTCATCGTTTAATAGAAGCTTATGAGGAAAATACTGAAAAGGAATATACAACAACCTTTTCAGAGTTCGAAGCACTTTTGCAGACCCTCTATGACAATGGCTATAGGCTGATAAGCATGGCAGATTTTATTGATTGCAATATCTCTGTTCCCGCAGGTACAATGCCAATGTTATTTACATTTGATGACGGAACCGCCGGTCAATTTAATTTAATTGAAGAAGGTGGATGTTTAAAGGTTAATCCGAAATCAGCAGTAGGTATAATGGCTGCTTTTAATGAAAAGCATCCTGACTTCGGTCTCAAAGGGATGTTCTATGTTAATATGGATATCGGGGATAATACCTTTCAAGGTAAAGGCACATTGGAAGAACGTTTCGAGATTTTACAAGGCTTAGGACTTGAGTTAGGTTCTCATACATGGGGGCACGTTAATTATTCAGAAGCAAAGAATAATTCAGCTCAAAGAATACAGGAGAGTCTGGGGAAGAATCAGGAAAAAGCAAATGAAATATTGCCCGGAATAAGGTTTTATTCATTAGCTTTACCCTATGGAAGCCTACCTGATAAAAGTCTTTATAAATATCTGGAAAGCGGCTCATATAATGGGGTTGAGTACAAGAATGAAAGCATAATGGCAGTTGGTGCCAATCCATCGGTTCCGTCTATTAGTAAGAATTATAATAGTCTGTATGTACGAAGAGTCCGGGCACAGGGCAGAGTTGCTGTAGATGGGGATCTTACATGGTGGCTTCCGAAGATGACATCAACTCGAATGTTTATAAGTGACGGAGATCCTTCAACAATTGTAGTACCTGAAGAAAAAGCAGATACAATAAATACTGAAAAGCTTAGAGACAAAACATTAATTACATATTAGTGTTCAATTAGATGAATAGTATTAACTCATTTGCCGCCATTTAATTGACCAAGTATTAATAAAACAATATTCATACATTGATTTATGTTGCAAAATGATGTAAGATAGATATAATAGTTTCCAATTACGTTGTTTAAGCATAGACAATGTACTATTATCCCGATCCGGTAATATATTTTATTATTGGGTTGTGATTTTTTTTTAATGTAATGATGCTTCTTATAACCGTATTAATGCAAAATGCTGCGCTAAAAACTATTAAAAACATGAAAGGAGGAATGCAAAATGTCAGTTGCAAAGGATATTAAAAAACCGACAGATGACTTGGATGTAAAAAG
>CAZPIS010000125.1:0-5507 GCA_964586745.1 uncultured Ruminiclostridium sp. | reverse complement strand
TGTATTTTGCACCGGCGACCATAGATGATAAATCAAGAGTTACAACTCGTTTATCCTTAAGTGTTTCCGGAACATTACCCTCTACAATTTTATGGGCAAGGCCCTCACTTATGGCTGTTTTACCAACTCCGGGCTCGCCTATAAGACAAGGATTATTTTTAGTTCTCCGACTCAAAATTTGAATTACTCGCTCTATTTCTTTATCGCGCCCTATTACCGGATCAATTTTTCCCTCACGAACCATAGTTGTTAAATCACGGCCAAACTGGTCCAAGGTGGGTGTGTCAACATCAGTTACTTGCGGTTTGGCCTGAGAAGCCGCCATGGGGGTGTCTTCACTTAACATAGACAAAATATTCTCATACAGCTTTCTGATATCACCGCCCAAATCGGTTAGAATTTTAACTGCGACACTTTCGCCCTCGCGTAGAATAGCAATAAATAAATGCTCCGTTCCGATAAAATTCTGTCCCATGCGCCTTGCCTCAGCATAACTAAGCTCCAGGACACGCTTAGTCCTTGGTGTATAAGACAAATTTACCGCAGTACCATCACCGTTGCCAACCAGCTCCATAATCTTTTGTTTAACGCGCTCATCATTTACCCCATTAGTAGAAAGAACACTGGAAGCGATACCCGTTCCCTCCTTGGCAAGTCCCCACAAAATATGTTCTGTCCCTATATAGGAATGGCCAAAAACTGTGGCACATTCTTTTGCCATAATTAGTGCGGTTTCGGCTTTCTTTGTAAACTTTCCGTATATCATACTCATCACCTCAAAATAGCTTTCATTTAATTATAATAATAAATTCTCCTATTACCAAAATCAAAGATTTCGAACAGTTGAAATTCGTTTTCTCTAATTAGATGTGCTAAAACAGTTTTCGCACAATCTATCGTTTTAATGTTTTTACCCTTATTTCAGTCTTGTTTCTCACATATTTTGTTTCTTACATATTCAGCCCGGATACTATCCCTGTCATCAGCCTTCAATAGCTTCCCCGCGTACTGCTGCAGACCACCTGGTTGTATTTTTAATACCATTTCATTGACATCAATTTCGGATATATCCTTTATAATGCCCAGATTAATGCCTAAACGTATATCCGAAAGTCTCTTTAATGCCTCCTCAGAGGTCAGTATTCTGGAAAATTTAAGAATTCCGTATGAACGCATGATACGATCTTCAAATTTCCATCTGTTTCTTTTTAATAGCTCCTGCCTTAATAACCTCTCTTGTTCAATAATCTGATGTCCTATGCTTTTTATGCTTTCTACAATATCTTTTTCGCTCTTACCGAGAGTAATCTGATTTGAAAGCTGATACATATTTCCGTAAGCCTCGGTGTTCTCGCCATAAAGACCTCTTACCGCTAGGCCCAACTTGCCGCAGGATTCAAGAAACGCACGAATATAGCCTGTCATTGTTAACGCCGGAAGATGCATCATTATTGACACTCGGATAGCTGTCCCTACATTGGTCGGACAACCGGTCAAATAACCGATTTTATCATTAAATGCATAATCTATTTTTCCCGAAATAGTGTCATCTAAAAAATTACATAGCTCAAAAGCCTTATCAAGCTGCATTCCGGCAGCCAGACATTGAATCCTTAAATGATCTTCTTCGTTAATCATTATACTGATTTGCTCATCATCGCTTATAAGCACTCCTGTTTCAAGGCTACTTTCGGCAAGCTCCTTACTGATTAAATGCTTTTCCACCAAAACCTGCCTTTGAATTGGTTGCAAATCTTTTAATCTAATCAGAGAAAGGCTTTCCTTAAGCTCGGGGCGCCCCGTGAACAAAGCGTTGCAGGTTTCATTTATTATGTTCTCCTGATCCTCTTTGGTACTTCTTTGAGGAAAAGGGTATGCCTCGATATTTCTTGCCAGCCTAACCCTGCCGGACACAACTATATCAGAATCCGGTCCCGCATCAATATACCATTTACTCATTTTGCATTACCTCCCGGTTCGCCGGTAAGCTCCTTTATCCGGTCACGGATTTCTGCCGCACGTTCATAAGCCTCTTTTTCTATGCATACTGAAAGCTCCTGCTTCAATTCATCAATCTTAGCATCGGTTAATTGCTTAGACACAAATTTATTTGGAACCTTGCCGCGATGATGGGTATTTCCGTGTATTCGATTAAGCAGCTGCTGCATTGGTCCAAAAAATACCTCGTAGCATTTGTTGCAGCCTATCTTTCCTGTGTTATTAAATTCATCCAAGGTTAAACCGCATCTGTCACAATGCAATTCTTCTACTTCTGCTTTTCTTTCTTGATTTTGTATACTCAAAAGACCTGTAATTAGAGAATTAAGGTCAATCTTTATCCCGTCTGTTCCGGCACATTTACTGCATACAGACATTTTGGTCTTTACACCGTTAATAATTTGAGTAAGGTATACGGTTGCCTCTCTTTGCTTACATATCTGGCAAATTGACATTAGAATCGCCTCCGTTACAGAACAGTCAAACTCATGAGCATGTTTTTCAGAATTGCCGCTCTGACATAATCTCGTTTGTCGATGGGAACATCGGCGAAAATTTTGTCTGAAGTGGCAGCTTTCATTATCATTGCCTCACGAAGCTCTATAATATTATAGTCAAAAAAGTTATTAATAAATACCTCAGAAGTGAGTTGCGAAATTCTGTCACCTATTGAGGATATTATGTGCATTAAATAATCTCCTGCCGAGTCTGTATTAAGTCTTTTTATACTTATACAGCCTCCTCCTCCACGGCGGCTTTCCACATAATAACCCTTTTCGGCGGTAAAACGTGTAGAAATAACATAATTAATCTGGGACGGAACACAGTTGAATCTGTTCGCAAGTTCATTCCGCTGGATTTCTACAGTTCCTTCTTCTTCTATTATTAATCCTTTTAAAAAGCTTTCTATTATATCACTGAGTCTTGCCATAATATCACCTCTGCGTTTTGACTATCTCTGACTATTATAAACTATTTTTAGTATTTACGCAATAATAAAACACCCTGGCGCTTTGAACAGGGTGCTTTTAATAATATGTTTATTTATTATTTTTAATCTTCTTCGTTATTGCGAGCAGCTTCAGCAATAACCTTATCAGCCACCATCGGAGGTGCTTCCTCGTAACGCTCAAACTTCATTGTAAAGGATCCTCTTCCTTGAGTTATTGAGCGAAGATCGGTAGCATAACGGAACATCTCAGCCTCGGGAACCTCGGCTAAAACCTGCTGTACACCTGCTTCATACGGGTTCATACCTAGAACACGTCCGCGACGTTTGTTAAGATCGCCTATTATGTCACCCATATAATCATCGGGAACATAGACCTCAACACGGCAAATAGGCTCCAAGAGAACCGGTCCGGCCTGTTTTACACCTTCCTTGTAGGCAAGGCTGGCAGCAATTTTAAAGGCCATTTCCGAGGAATCTACATCATGGTACTTACCGTCGACCAATACAGCTTTCAAATGCACTACCGGATAGCCTGCAAGTACGCCCTTTTGCATGGAATCTCTCAAACCCTTTTCAACCGCCGGGAAATACTGCTTAGGAACAGATCCACCAAATATCTTTTCTTCGAATATCAGATCTTCTGTCGGTCCGGGCTCAAATTCAATCCATACATCACCGAATTGTCCGTGGCCGCCGCTTTGTTTCTTGTGCTTGCCTTCGACCTTAACCTTTTTCTTGATTGTTTCACGATAAGGAATAATCGGATTAATAAGATCCACTTCGACCTTAAATTTGTTTTTCAGCTTACTTGTTATAATATCAAGATGCTGATCCCCTACGCCGTAAATAATAGTCTGCTTAGTCTCGGTATTAAGCTGCATTTTAAAGGTCTGGTCTTCTTCTAAAAGCCTGTTTAATCCTGTCCCTATTTTATCCTCGTCTCCCTTGGCTTTAGGCATAATAGCCATGCCCAGCATTGGCTCGGGGAAAATAATGGGTTCAACTAAAACAGGATTCTCCTTTGTTGCCAGAGTGTCATTCGTATCAGTTGCTGAAAGCTTTGCAACTGCTCCTATATCGCCGGTTACAAGCTTATTTACGTTAATCTGCTGCTTACCCTTCATAACAAAAAGACTGCTGATTTTTTCCGTTTTTTCTTTGTTAACATTATATACAACACTATCTGTGGTAAGGGTTCCCGAAATAACCTTTAAAAATGATATCTTACCAACGAATGGGTCTGCTATAGTCTTAAACACATGAATTACAACAGGCTCTTTATCCCCTGTCTTTATCTCAACGGGCTCCTTGGTTGAAGCATTAAGAACCTTGTAGGTTTCATGCTCACAATGTGCGGGCATGTACTTTGTAATAGCATCAAGAAAAAGAACAACCCCTGCCTTTTGTATGGAAGACACACAAATAACCGGTGCAATTTCTCCTGCTTTAGTTCCGCTTTTTATACCCTTTTTTATTTCATCCTCAGTGAAGGGTTCCCCGGAAAAATATTTATCCATAAGTCCTTCATCAGTTTCAGCCACTGCTTCGGCTATACCGTCTTTATATGCTTCAGCTTCACTTATTAAATTCGCGGGAACTTCACCTTCGGTTCTTTCCTTTCCGTTAAAATAAAAAGCCTTCATATGAGGAACATCAACAATTCCCTTTATCTTGCCATCTTCAATAATAGGAAACTGAATAACAACAACACTGTTCCCGAATTTATCCTTTAATTGATTAAATGTCTTTGAAAAATCTGCATTTTCTTCGTCCAGTTTGCTTATTACAAACATTCTGGGGATTTTTTTATCATTGACTGCTTTCCAGGCTTTTTCAGTGCCTACCTGCAATCCATCCTTTGCTCCGACCAGTATAGCCGCTCCATCAGCTACGCTGAGCCCCTCGAGCATTTCTCCCACAAAATCAAAATAACCGGGAGTATCAATAATATTAATTTTTATGTCCTTCCATTCAATAGGTGCAAGAGCTGTAGAAATTGAAAATTTTCTTTTGATTTCTTCAGGATCATAGTCCATAACGGTATTGCCATCGACAACGCTCCCGAAACGATCCGTTGCTCCGGTAATATTTAACATTGCCTCGACCAGCGTTGTCTTTCCCGCATTGCCATGCCCTAGCAGACATACGTTGCGGATATTTTCACAACTATAGTCTTTCATATCAATTCCCCCTCTTCGGTTAAACTACATAAACCTTTATACTGCATTTGTGCATTTCTCACAAATAAAAGTTTTGAGTTTAAATTATTTTAGAAGTATTATAACAGATATATTACCTCGAATCAATTTTTTATACCCATATAACGAATAATATTGGATATTTTATTATTATATCAAGAGCAGATATCCCAAAACTCATCTTCTATCTTGATTATCGGGTTTTCTAATTTTACGGTATTATTGTACATAATAAAAAATTAAGTGTCCTCCGGCCTGCTATTAGGACGAGGGACACTTAATATAGTTATTTATAAATTAAACTCTTATCTTTTTACTCTTGCGTTGCCTTCCCAGATGCTCCAAACCTGTTCTTCATC
>CAZPIS010000124.1:0-5507 GCA_964586745.1 uncultured Ruminiclostridium sp. | reverse complement strand
TTATAATCATAGAATCTTGCTTTAACCACATTTATGATAGCACCCGACAAATACCTTGTCAATAATTTGCTGACTGAATAAGGTACCCATACCACTTCAGTATTATTATTGAACTGTAAAAACCATGATCGATGAACCCGAATCGCGCCATAACATTTACAAAGCCATCCAAAGCAAATTTTATGTCTCTCAGATTAACATCCAGTGATGTATGAAGCTTGTGCGCCAATAGATCAACAGACTTGAGCATATCAATATAAATACTGTCATCATAGTACTCGAAGTAGCATTTTGTAAAAATACGCTTAGGTATAATCTCAGATATCCGATTAAGCTCTTCAAAATTCTCAAAAGCAAGCTTCACACTGACCGGTTTTTCCTTACCCCCAACATCGGTGGCAAAATCGATGAATTTATTGATTTGTCGACCAACTATCTCCACAGGATATCCAACATCATGAAAAAGAGATGCCAGCCCCCATCGGTAGTAAAATTCCTCGTTCTCGGTATCATATGAGAATTGGTATTCTTTTTTATCCATAACAGTCTGTGCAAACGCAGTGCGATATTTGGCATTACCTGTATATATGCAAAGACCGAGTAGAAAAACATTGACCGAGTGAATATAATAATCTCGCTGTCTGTCGATAAGGACAGCGGCATTTTCCTCATAGCTTTTAAGTACGTCGAGAAGGTCGATAAATGGATTTGACTTCCCCTCTATCACAATGCGGCAGCTATCAAAAAAGGTCCTGTAAACCATAAATGCCGTTTCCTTAGTCTCGTTTTCAAGAAATTCAAGGATGGCTTGACGCATAAATATCTTATAAAAATGGCCTCTCTTTATATCTTCATACACCTCAAGCTCATCAAAGAATTTTTCAATATATTTACGCATATCATTCATCCTTAATGCTCTCCTTTTCTTTATGGAGTGAAAAAGGCGGGTACACAGCCCTCACTTTGTCATCATATCTATATTACTATAATAATAAATAAATTAATATGACCTCAGTCATGTTTGCATGATTATTATATAATACATCACTTCAAGATTCAATCAGGGAGTTAAAGTGTATGAAAAAAGAAAAAACAGAACGTAAAACGACGAAAGGTGAAAAAACAAAGCAAAAACTTTTCTCTTCTGCCGCTAAGCTTTTTAGCCAGTATGATTTTGACGAGGTGTATTCGATATCCCGACTTCGATTTAAAGGCACAAGCACTCTCGTACTTTCAATTACTGCTGGAAGGAATTCGTAAAAGAAAGATGCAACTATAAAAATTGCATCTTATACCTTGAAAAAAGTGACTCATAATATTGAAGCTAACTTTTATTTGTTTTTCTATTCCCACTTGAAAAATCTAATTGCTACAAATGAACAAATAAGCGCAATTGCCACCATTGCTATTATCGGCAATAAAATATCATTTATAGGCAATTCCAGTGTTGCGGATTTTAATATTTTGATTCCTTGAGTCAACGGTAAAATATCGACAACCCTCTGCATTGTTTTTGGCATTACTTCGTAAGGAAGTGTTGCCCCGGAAAAAATCAGCATCGGAAAATATAATATGCTTGCTATAATACCTGCGACTTTTGAATTTTTGGCGATACCGCCCACCATCATACCAATGCTAAACATAGATACCAATACCAATATCCAACCAAGGAAAAGCTGCAATATGCTGCCATACATTTCAAAACCGAAGAAAACTGTAGCAACAATAAGCAGTGTAAGTAAAGATATTAAAGCATATATAAAATAAATTGTAACCTCTGCAAGTAAAATTGTAACAGGACTTATAGGGGTAACCTTAAATCTTTTCAGAATTTGCTTGCTTCGGTAATCGGATATGACAAGAGGCAATCCCATAACTCCTCCGGCACAAATCGAGATACTTGCCAATGCGCCAAAGGATTGCTGAATAAATGTATAGTTTGCCACGTCAAATGCCGGCTTGTTCCCATATATTATGCCAAGTATTATAAGTACAATGAGAGGCATTATTACTGCAAAAATCAACATATCCATCCCCCGCAGAGACAGCTTCATCTCAGTTTTAAGTATAGTTTTATAGGCTTTCATTATCTTCACTCCTCTCATCGGTAAACCAAAGGTAAGCGTCCTCAAATTTTTCGTAAGGGCTCTGTTTAATTGCTTCAGCAACCGTTCCGTAAAACACCGGTTTACCCATTTTCAAAATATAAATCTCATCGCACAAGATTTCTACCTCGTCCATAAAATGCGACGTCAGCAAAATTGTTAGTCCTTCAGCTTTTAATCTTGCAAGTATCTTCCAAACGTCTCGTCTGGCTCTTGCGTCTAGACCGCTGGTAAGTTCATCCAAAAACACCACTTTGGGCTTTGGTATTAAGGCAAGCACAATAAATAAGCGCTGTTTTTCACCACCTGAAAGTTCTTTAACCAGAGTGTCCACCTTATCGGCGATGCCAAAATCCAAAAGAAGTCGATTGTAATCTGCGGGACTTTTATAAAACGAAGCTGTGACCTCGCATAATTCACCGACTTTGATATATTCCTGATAATGCGCCTCCTGGAACTGTACTCCCACTTGTTCAAAAAGCTCCTTACGGTTAGTATTCGGGTCCATTCCCAACACAGAAGCAACTCCGTTGTCGGCCTTTTTTGTACTTAAAACACATTCAATTGTTGTGCTCTTGCCTGCACCGTTTGCGCCAAGCAATCCAAATACTGTGCCTTTCCTTACAGAAAAGCTTAAATCATCAACAACTTTCAGATCACCGTATGATTTTGACAAATGTTCAACTATGATTACATCCTCCATCTTCCACTTCTCCTTTTATTTGATACAAAAAGAATAACACCGGACAAAAGTCTGGTGTTATAGTGGAGGGTTGCTGCATTTATTTTTTATTTTATTCAGTATTACTATTATCTTCTTTGCATTCTTTTCTGCTGTATGTAAAGATGAGATTAACTTATCACAAACAGCAACAATATCCTCACTTTCTCCTGGTGTATTCAACACTTGCTCAATGTTGGTTTCTGAATTAATTCTTAATGCGTTCATCATTCGTAAAATTGCAGATAAAGAGTAATTCGCACACCGAAGAGATCTGATAATCTTTAGTTTTTGTATATCCTCACTACTATAAACACGATAACCATTTTCTTTTCGCTTGACATTAAGAAGCCCATTCATTTCCCAATTTCGAAGCGTGTCCATGGTAATACCAAGAGTATCGGAGGCTTCTCTACGTTTTAAAAATAATGTGTTTGTTTTGGATTGTCCTTGCAGCAATGTCTTAGCAATTTCCACCGCTTCATTTGCATTTGCAATTTCTTGATTGATGGTTAGGATATATATATGAGTTAATTCAATCGCTTTATCGTATTGATAATTTGCAGATAGTTTTACGATCTCTATAATATTCTTTCTAAGTCCATTTTGTAATACCTCAATTTGAAATGCAGTGCGAGCTAATCTGAATTGCTCAATATGAAGGTCGGTGAAAACCCTATAACCGTTCAATTTGCGCGAAGGCTTCGAAATCAGCTCAAGTTCCTCATACATTCGTACTGTGTTTGGATGAATGCCAATTATTTTTGCAACTTGACTTGTTGTATACATTTTTTCTATAGTATCACCTCAGAAGGATATTTACGTCTTGTTATCATTATAGAAATAGACGTGCTGTCGGCATAGGGAAAAAGGTTAATACTTGCTCATATATCCTTTTTTACCATCATATTCACCGGCGAGCAACCTAACCTTGCCATTCTCTAACTCGATTTCTTCGATTTCGTTGTTTTTAATACTGTGATAAGTGGGAGGAACCATTTTGTCCTTTGCCGGAAGATTAAGCCAAAGTTGTACACCAAGCAGCCTCTCGGAGGCAGGTAGTTTCTCTTCATGTAAAATACCTGAACCCGCTGTCATCCACTGCACTTCTCCATCACCAATGGTATCCTCATTACCTAAACTATCTTTATGGGTCATATATCCACGATACACATAACTTATAATTTTTCTTTCCATATGTTTTCCTTCCTTGTATATTATTTGTTCTGTTTACTTGATAATTGAAAAGCGATTTATAGGGAATTTTAATGGATAGTACGAAGGGCAAGAGAATTCTTGAATAACCGGCTATTTAATGTGTATTATACCATAAGTTCAATATTAATAAGCATACAAAAAAGACAACCTGCACTAATCTTCTTTAAAGTGTGGTTGCCTTTTTCTTAACTTAACATATAAAATTTACTAATAACATCTAGCCAAGCCTGGACTTTGATTTCGAGTACATGTCAAATGCAACGGCAAGCAGTACTACCATACCTTTTGCAACAGACTGCAAAAAGACATTTAGGCCTATAATAGACATACCGTTGTTCATTACACCCATAATAAAAGCGCCTACGATTGCTCCCCATATTGTTCCTACACCGCCGTATGCAGATGCACCACCTATAAAGCATGCGCCTATGGCATCAAGCTCAAAGTTGGCTCCCACATTAGGCGAGGCGGCCATCAATCTGCCGGCAGTTACTATACCTGCAACACCTGCTAAAAGTCCCATGTTCGAATATACAAGAAACATCATCTTTCTGGTGTTGATCCCGGAAAGCTCTGCTGCCTTAATATTTCCACCCATAGCATAAATGTGTCGCCCAGGTATAGTCTTAGTCGCAACAAACGTATAGATTGCATATAAAATAGCCAGTAGTATTAGCATGATGGGTAAGCCTTCATCCATGGCCAGCCAGTATGTAAAAATATTTATAATGATGAAGAATGAAATTACTTTTACAAGAACCGACTTAGAAGTTGCCACTTCATAGCCGCGTGCTTGTTTGCTTTTCCTGGTAAGGATTACAACCAGCACGTAGCTTACTGATAATACCAGTCCTGTAATAAGCATAGTCACATTTAAAAACTCCGGCTTATTTTGAAGGTTCAGTAAATCTCCGATATGTAAGAAATCCGGAATGGTGTTTGGAGCTATATCAGGAACCGAACCTGTCCCGATTGTAATATACAAACCGGAGAGCGGTAAGGTCTGACCGTTAAGTATAATATTGTTTATGCCCCTAAAAACAAGCATGCCTGCAAGTGTCGTAATAAAAGGCGGCACTTTTACATACGCTATCCAAAAGCCCTGCCACATTCCTGCCAAAAGACCCGTTATCAAACTTATAACGATTGACAGCCAAGGAGCCAAACCAATGGTCGTAGTCAATAGACCTGACATAGCACTTACCAGGGCGACGATCGAACCAACTGAAAGGTCAACGTTACCACCCGTCAATATGCAAAACATCATTCCTATGGCTAGTATCAACACATAGGCATTCTGGCGCACCAACATTGATACGTTTCTTGGCCAGATAATCTTACCACCGGTTATTACTCCGAAGAATACCATAATAACAACCAGGGCAAAAATCATCCCATATTGCCGTATATTACGGTTCAAAAACTCCTTCATTTTGCTCATATATATTCCCCCTATCGCCCAG
>CAZPIS010000123.1:0-5514 GCA_964586745.1 uncultured Ruminiclostridium sp. | reverse complement strand
GGCTTCGGGGTATTCTCCGATTATAAACGCACCTATTGATGCAATGGACATTAAAAAGTTTTCGTCAAAAACATTCCCCTTTAAAATATTCTTCACTGATTTTATAAGAACCTTATGGCCAAAGACAATATAGGTTATGATGAATAGGATGAGCTTGAGAGTATGGTTTTTAACAAGAAAAAAGCCTACAAAATAAGCTGTTGCAGCAAGAATATAGATCCATAATGTCACCTTTGGCATACCATGATTCTCCCTTTCATGGTCATGGTCGGGACCATCATCTTTTTTCACCAGCTTTGAACCTGGTTCTATGCGATCCATAATATCTTGAATTTGTTTTTCAATATGTGTTAAAGCTACATCTGCAACTTCTATTGAAAGCTTTGACAGAGAAAAGTTAAGGTTAGCATAATTCACACCATCAAGATTTTTAATACCTGCTTCAATTTTATTTGCACAGTTGACACAGCTTATATCTTCTAATTCATAGTCCCTCTTTATTGTCATATAAATCACCTGCTATCCTTCCGCTATGTGCTCCATACCCATTTCGAAGATTTGTTTTATGTGACTGTCAGCCAACGAATAATATACGGTTTTTCCCGATCTCCTATTACGCACCAGTTTCGAGGCTTTTAGGACCCTAAGCTGATGAGAAATGGCAGACTGGGTCATATTAAGCAGATACGCAATATCGCAGACGCACATCTCTGATTCAAAGAGAGCCCAAATAATCTTTATTCTGGTTGAATCGCCAAACACTTTAAATAGTTCAGCCAAATCATAGAGATTATCCTCTTCAGGCATATTCGCATGAACTTTTTTTACAATTTCATCATGGATAATCACTTGGGCACAGGTTTCAGTCTTCTTCTTTCTATCGTCTATGCTCATACTTAGTCCACCTCGCTAAATAATTTATATCATGGCTTATTGGGTCCTTTAGTCAATCTATACCCCACACCAATAAAACAAATAAACATATGAACAATTATTCATATGTTTATTTTACACCACAATTTATTTTTATGCAATTAATTATTTAAGTAAAAGATATTATTCTTTCCTGTGGTCAACTTCTCTGATATGAGCCCTTTTTATCTTCCCGCTTATAGTCTTGGGAAGCTCCTCAACGAATTCTATAATACGGGGATACTTGTATGGTGCTGTAACACTTTTTACATACATCTGTATCTCATGTTTTAATTCGTCAGAAGCAGTATAACCCTTACCCAGAATAACAGTCGCTTTAACTACCGTCCCTCTTATAGGGTCCGGGGCACCTGTCACTGCACATTCCACCACAGCCGGATGCTCTATTAATGCACTTTCCACCTCAAATGGGCTTATACGGTAACCGGAGGCCTTAATCACATCGTCATTTCTTCCTACAAACCATAATAGCCCGTGCTCATCTTTATACACAACATCACCTGTGTGATATGTATTGTCATACCAAACCTTTTTTGTAGCCTCTTCATTTCTATAATAGCCATTAAAAAGCCCCACCGGTTTGTTGGTGTCCACATCCCTAACAACCAGCTCTCCCTCAACACCCTCGGGAACAGATTTTCCGTTTTCATCCACAACATCAATTTTGTAAATAGGATTTGGCTTTCCCATAGCCCCGGGATCTATATCCATCCATTCATAATTAGCTACCATAACAGTGGATTCGGATTGTCCAAAGCCGTTCAGTATCTTCAGTCCCGTAGCCTTCTCAAAGGTGTAGAATACCTGGGGATTCAAAGGCTCACCTGCAGTTGAACAGTGCACCAGAGAAGATAAATCATGATTTGATAAATCCTGTTGTATTAAGAAGCGGTAGATTGTCGGAGGCGCGCAAAATGTTGCGAGCTTGTACTTTTCAATCATTTTCAACAGGATATCAGCATCAAACCGTTCCATGTCATAAACAAACTGAACCGCACCGCATATCCATTGTCCATAAAGCTTTCCCCAACCAAACTTGGCCCAGCCTGATTCGGCCACAGTAAGGTGAAGGCCGTTTTCAACTACCCGTTGCCAATATTTCGCTGTTACGATATGCCCTAAGGGATAAGTAAAATCATGACAAGCCATTTTAGGCATACTGGTGGTACCTGAGGTAAAGTAAATCAGCATGAGGTCGGAATTACTTGTATCTTCGCCTCCTGTCGGTCTTTCCCAGGTATCTGAAACGCTCTTGATATCCTCGTCATAATTAAGCCAGCCATCATGATCCCCACCAAGTAATAATGTACTTTCAAGTGTAGGAGAATCAGAGCGCGATTTCTCAACGCTATCGATAACCTCAGGCCAGTTATATGACACTATCATTTTTACACCCGCGGCATTATTCCTATATATAATATCTTTTTCTTTAAGCTGATTTGTTGAAGGAATATATACAGCACCTATTTTGCATAGAGCAAAGCAGAAAAAATAGAACTCATAGCGACGCCTTAGAATAAGCATCACCTTGTCGCCTTTTTTAATTCCGTTGTTCTTTAAATAATTGGCAGTTTTATCAGACCAGAATTTTAAATCAGCGAAGGTAAAATATTTTTCTTCGCCATGGTCATCACACCAGACTAAAGCCAACCTGTCAGGCTCCAATCTGGCATATTCATCAATAATGTCATAGGCAAAATTAAATGATTCTGGAACATTAATTTTCAAGTTTTGTGCAAAGTCTTCATAGCTTGTAAATGTTTCTTTTTTTAAGTAGCGATGTGCGAGATTCATCTATAGTATCCTCCTAAAGTAAAATCACCGTTAAAAATTTAGCTTCTTTTTCGTCCATAGGAAGCATTTTATGGAGTATCAGTGAGTTAAAATACAGGGAGTCCCCGGGCTCTAAAATATATTCATCCTTACCCACTACTACCTTCATACGCCCCTCAAGACAGTAGTTAAACTCCTGCCCTTTATGGGATACAAGTTCAGGATTTTTGCCCGGCATAAGTGTTACAAGCAGTGGCTCTATTTTCCTTTTTGCATATTTATAGGCAAGGCTCTGAAACTCATATTGGTCATAACGCTCAACCTTCAAGCCTTCCCCCTTCTTGACCATGCAAACATCATGAAGCTTCGGTGAAATTCCTGTGAGAATTTCGGTCATATCCACTTCAAAATAATTTGATATTTCATTTAAAAGGCTGACAGGAATATCATCCTCGCCATTTTCATACTGTTCATAGAGAGTTGTGCTAACATCAAAAACCTTAGCCACTTCCTTAACCGAAAGTCCTGATAAAAGTCTTAATCCCTTTACTCTTGCAGCAATATCTTTATTCTTTTCGTTCATATTTGCTTGTCCCCTCTCTATTGCTTATTCACAATATTCTTTTAATTTTTCGATATCTAATATTCTCACAGCCGAGAGGTGAAAGTCAATAATTCCTTCATCTCTCATTCTTGAAAGCTCCCGGGACATGGATGGTCTCGAAACATTCAAGAAGTCAGCTAATTGTTGGCGGTTCATCGGAAGTGTCAAGGTTGCGGTTTTTTTCTTCAGGTATTGTTCATAAATAAAAGTACTTAGCTTAGATCTCATAGTTTTTATTGAAATATACTCCATCTTTTTGTTCAGCATCATGGCTCTCTCCGAAACCACACCCAGCATGTTGTTTACCAATGAATTGTGCCATTTACATGCATTTGCACACTGATCGATTATTTTGCTTTTGGAAAAGAAACAGACAGTCAGCGGAGTAAGGGCTTGAACCAATGCCGGCCACTCATTTTGGTTTGCAAAAACTGCAATCTCACCAAACATTTCGCCCAAGCCTATATTCTTAATCAGAATCCGGTTTCCCGAAATGCTCTCTTTAAATACTGACGCTTCACCTTCAAGAACGATCCCCAGACTATCCAAACTTTCCCCGTTTCGAACTACAATAGCATTTTTAGAGTACGCTTTAACTAAAGGCTTAAGGCATGCTAAAAGAGACTTCAGCTCGTCCTTTCCTATATTATTAAACAGCTCACATTTTAATAAAGCCGGTAAGTAGATTTCGTCCATTTTCTTCTCCTAATAAAATTCATTATAGCTTATTTCTCATAAACAAGTCTATAAAAATGGATTCACGGAGTGCTATTTTCATTTTAATAAGTATACTCTTATGGTAGGGTTAAAAATAGGAGCGTAAATTGGTTGAAAGATAAAAAAATTACTACCTTTCAAGTTGCTGGAACATATATAGGAACTATTGTCGGTGCAGGCTTTGCCTCAGGGCAAGAAATGCTGCAGTTCTTTGTAAGCTTCGGTAAAAAAGGTCTTTTAGGAATATTAATAGTCACATTTCTATTCATTTACTTTGGCTATATGATTATGGAATTAGGCTGGAAGCTCAATGTTTCATCTCATCTCCCAATTGTTAAAAAAGTGTGCGGCAAATATATAAGTGTCTTCTCAGATATTGTAATTACATTTTTCCTTTTTGGAGCATTAACCGCTATGATAGCTGGTTCCGGAGCTCTTTTTCACCAAGAATTCAATTTGCATCCCCTGTTGGGTAGTTTTTTTATGGCCACAATCACTGTCATTACAGTCTTAGGTGGCTTTAACAGCATAATTAACTCTATAAGTATAGTCGTTCCCTTTTTAATTCTTTCGGCTATAATTGTAAGTATCGCAGCCCTCTTATCAGCTCCGCCATTATCAGAGGTCACCCTCAACTGCATTGAGAGGCCAATACTGCTTCGAAACTGGTTGTGGTCTTCAATTCTTTACATATCCTATAATATTGTTCCCTCAATCTCAATACTGGGGCCCCTGGGAAAGCAAGCACACGATAGGAAGATTATAAAAAACGGTGCAATCTTAGGGGGTATTGGATTAGGCATCGGGGCTATTGCTATATTTCTGGCTCTATATGTAAACGCTGATTCAATAAAACATCTGGAAATTCCAATGATTATGGTTGCGCGTCGCATTTCTCCGCTGGTACAAGGTATATATGCTGTAGTTTTATTAGCTGAAATCTACACAACGGCAGTGGGAGATTTATACGGCTTTGCGGCAAGAATTTGTGATTTAACCACAAAAAAAGCCACTCTTATTGTCCTGATATGCTCTGTATTGGCCTTTTTTTCAAGCCTTACGGGCTTCTCAAATCTGGTCAAGTATATGTACCCGGCTGTGGGATATTGCGGGGTTATTACTCTAATGTGCCTTGTATACCACAAGCATAAAAGCTGAATAAATTCAAATTTTGCAGATGCAATAAAAGGCATAACCTTCATGGTTATGCCCTTATACTCGTGATAATATGCAATTAAGTCAGTCTCTTAGAAAAAATACTCAAATTGGATTTGTTGACAATGTAAGTGCCTGTATCTTCATATCCGGGAATCTGCTTGCCTTGGATGGCATCAACCATCCATTTAACTGCTACTTCTCCCCATACAAACTGCCGCTGAGCTATGGAAAACTGTACAATCCCCTCTTGGATATACCTGCCCATTTCCTTATCACAGTCAAAACTGATAAGCATTTTCCGGATTTTATTCTGTTTAAAGTATTTGGCA
>CAZPIS010000122.1:0-5552 GCA_964586745.1 uncultured Ruminiclostridium sp. | reverse complement strand
AAGAGGATATAACCAAAAATATTTCCCGCCGTTTTTTGCTGCAAACCACACTAAGACTGATAAAGAGAGATGAATCACTAAGGCTGCAATACGTTCGACAATTGACATTAAAAAATCTCCGGAAGGAGTTCCGGCAAGTGCCGCAAATGTACTTAATAGTGCCTGACGTTGTGCTTCATCCGTGATACCGGAAGTTAGCTGCCCTGCCATGTTGTTGTTAAGCATAACCGCCATTACTATATTTGATATCATACTGAATACCAGAATAAAAAACACCTCAACCCCACCGTGTCCGGCTCCGTACATCAAAGAGTTCTTATCATTGCTTAAATTCTTTTTCAGTACAGTTTTAAAAGCAACCAATCTGCCTGTTTCTTCGAAAAGTCCTGCCATCAGTCCTCCATAGAAACCATATAGCCAGATATTGCTCTGAATAACTTTACCTGCGTCGGATGTTAAAATAATAGCATGAAAAAATTGCTCAATAATTAATGCAAATACAATAAATACGGCACAACCCACAAAAAATGGCTTTATGTCAGCCTTATATTTTTTCCTGAATATAATAAACAAGATGATCGGGATTAAAATACCGGACAAGGCACTAATGGTCATGAAAACTATTGATAATGCAGGTACAGAGTATTCCATAAATATATCCCCCAATGATTTGTTTAATTCTATGATATACCAGCGACTTTTATTGTTCAAATATTTTCATGTAGCCACACTTTTGTGCATATTTCATCATGTAATAGTTAAATAATAACGATATGTTCGCTGATTTCATATTTTAAAGCATATCATTCTACTTGTTTTTTGTATAGCAATAAGGGACATATTCATGTAAACAAATTGAATTATCTTGGAGCCACAATATTTTCGGGTGATGATATACTTGGATCCCTTTCAGCAGGATAGGTCATTTCAAAAACAGATGAATTTTAAGGCATATCTTAAAGAATTCTCTGTGAATGCACTACCGGCAACAGGCCCGGGTTCACTTCCGTAATAATGCTCGTCATAGGCCATTACCATTACCCAATCACATAGTTCCCCTAATGCTTTATAGTCATAAGAACCGGCCCAGCCGTAATAGTCTCCGTAAGGGTTTGCTGCAACTGCAATAGATACGGTTTTATCAGGAGGCATACTTTCCCGCAAAAGCTGTATAAAGCTGGTATATTGGTTTCTATCTTCATGTGTTAGGTTTTCAATGTCAATATTTATACCATCAAACCCATATTGGCTGACAGCACTCACAATCTGATCAACTAACGAAATTTTATTTTGAAGTGCCTTCCGTCCTAAATCTCTATTCCAATGATTGCTTAAAAAAGGAATAACTTTAACACCGCGTTCGTGCATTGCATCAACAAAGTCAATGTCTATTTTTGCTAACAGCTTTAAATCACCGGTATCAAATATCTCCAAATAATCAGGGCACACAATGTTTATAGCTTCGTTTGAACGATCTACATTATTGCTGTAGAGAGATGTATTGCCTGCATAAAGGTAAATCATGTTGATTCTTTGTGCGTAAGCATTAAAAGAAGATGCTAATGTTATAATAATTATAACTATTATAAATAGCTGCTTAGTTTTCAAGCGCCTTGACACAAAATTCCTCCTTATTTCTGTTTAATAAATAACACTTTAATACAAATTCTGATGTTAAACTTCGGAGAAAAACATAAATATATTATGATTAAAAGAGGAATTATTTATTAGTTGTAAAATCTTTTGAACAAGGATGCTATTGTACTGGCATATCCTATTTGATAATATTCGGACTTGCCCCAGGCATAGTGACTCACGCTGGAAATATACTTTTGTTCTGTTTGTTTAGTCCGGTTTTCAAATTTATTCATATGTTTTTTAATCCACACTATTTTTTGAAACAGTGAAATTTTTAATGGTCTCATCTTTCATGTAAATAGGCACAGATATCCGAACCTTCGCATCAAACGGCAATACCGATAAGTGCATGTTTTTTATTCTCTTTTTGTTTACTTCTATTTCGATGTCGTTGATTACAATCTTTTTGTCATATTATTGGCTACTCTCACTGGTAATTATAGTCTTTTCAATCTCAGCAATAAAGTAGTCCGGCAATGTGCAGTTATGTCCAAGCACCTTTCCTCTGCAATGAAATCTTATATCGCTTTCACATGGTATAAAAACATTTGTATCTTTTAATTCTTCGTTTGCAGAAATCAGCCACACATTACCGTACCTATCCTGATAAAAATGCTTACAGTATGGAGCTCCATCGACATTGAATATACCGATTTCACCATTTCGTATACTTTTTCGAGCTTTCCAGTTAACACATACAAAATCTCCGTCCATAATCTCCGGCTCCATGCTTCGGCCTCTTATCTGTAAGACGAAATCGGTTCCCGGTAATACATCAGTTTCCGGCATCTGAATTTCTTCAAAGTTCGTATCTCCCAAGTCTTCACTCGGACCTGCCGCAGGTGCGGCTTCATAAAATTTTACCTTGACATATCGGATAATTTGAAGTTCTGGCTTTGCTTCAACTATCGGGTAAATTCTTTGTTCAGCAATAGCTTCCTGTGTGTTTTCACATCTTGCCGCAAGGTATTTTCCAAGCGCTTTATCCTCGCAGTAAACATAGCAACCTTTCTGCCCTCTGGATAGAAGCGTCTTATAAGTATTTCTGACAATCCTGTCTGCCAGTTCATCATTTTTGCCCATTCTAAGCCCCTTTATAGTGGCGTCACCTTTGTCACGTTTTTTATAATCGGTTATTACATTACCATTTTCATATCTCATATCGGTTCCGATAATTATGCCGACATAATCAAATTCGAGCCCCTGAGAGGAATGGATACATCCAACCTGTTCAAAGGATTCGGGATCTGTTGCCCATTGATCCGTGGTAAAGTTCCATTTAGCCTTGAAACTACTTTCCAGTTCTATGTCATATTCAGACTTATCATTTCTGCTATTCCAAGGGTAACAATATCCTGCAATCATACGCGACTTATTGTTGACATTGGTTTTCCGCAGCGCCTCTCTCATATTTGACGGGTTATCGAAAAATTGAATATCGTAGTCCAAATCAAACCAGTTGTAATTTGCCGTGTTTCTGATTTGAAGCACATCGTCGAGGAAAGCAAGATATCCGTCAGAGCCATTGCATCTGAATTGGGACAGCAATTTAAGATTATCACCGTAATGTACTTTACTGCCCAACTGCTTTGACCATTTTTTAATTTCATCGACCGAGCCGATGTCCTTGGTAGAAATGATCTGATCCTCATCAATAAAGAAAACACTTATTTTGCTTGCATTTATAATTTCTTTGATTTGGTTCTCGCCTTGATTGCTGTATAATCCTGACTTAGCGTTAAGCCTGTGGGCTTCATCAACTAGAAGACAGTCAAAAGTATTTAAAGGTACATCATAAAATGTCCCGGAACTTTTAAATAAACCTCTTAGGTAACTTAAAGTATGTTCACCACGAATTAGTGACTTTGCAAATGTTGCCCTCGGTGCACTGGTCTTTGTGACATAAAAACAAGAAAAACCGTTATTAAGAATTTTTGCGAGCAGATTAATTGCAATAACTGATTTTCCTGTTCCAGGGCCGCCTTGTACAATGATTGTATGTTTCTCGTCATTGGCTATTGTATTCTGCACCAGCTTCAGAATGGTCGCATATGCAACCTGTTGCTCGTCTATCATAATAAATTCCTGCTTGCCATTCAGAACCGAACCGACGGAATCCTGCAAAGATTTTGAGGGTTTCAGCTTTCCGTTTTCAATTATATCAAAAAGCTTTTTATTCGACGGTTTTTTAATAAATTTGGCTATAAAATTCTGTAGTTCTTCAGAATTTTCTTGCAGAAACACCGGTGCATCTTTGATGGCTTCACTGTAAGCACTGTGACATATCTGCCCCTTGTTGATATTTTTGTAATTGTGCAGATATGCGCATGGTATTAGGCTTATATTGTTTTCTCTAACAGATTCATTAAAATTCTCTATTAGTTTTGCATATGAATAAGCCTGCTGAGACGGGTGTACTACCTCTCTTAATGCACCACCTGTGTATGCTTTAACAACATTTTCTCTGCTTGTTGCAGTGCATGTATCCCATTGTTTGAGTTCGACAACAACAACATTTTCATTTTCTCCGTCTCTGCCGCCAATCATAAAATCCACTCTCTTTGAAGTGAGAGGAATTTGATATTCAATAGCAACCTGAGATTCTTTGGGTATTCTTTCATCGCTAAGGATCAGTCCCATTCTGGGAAGAGAATTTTCCCAAGAACGGAACTCAGCGTATTGCTCCTTGGGAATATAGAGTTTTTTGAACAGTTTGTCAATATTGCCGGCAATTGTACCGTTCATAACATCTCTTTGAAAAGATACTTTTGTGCCCTCATAAACAATCATAATATATCTCCCCACCGTTGTGGTCTAGTGCCATAACGTGTTTTATCACTCGTTATATTTTTTGGATATACCTTTGGCTTTGCTTACCGGATATTTTTCATCATTCTTAATTAATTTTTCCCTAATAATCTCATTCATATCTAAATTGCATGCATCTGCTATTGAAATACAGTAAATAAGCACATCCGCCAATTCTTCCCTGATTTTATCAATCTTTTCACTACATATACAATCACTGCCGCTCCATTGAAACACTTCAAGGAGTTCTGCAGCCTCAAGAGATATTGATATTGCAAGATCCTTAGGATTATGGAACTGTTTCCAATCTCTTGCGTCTCTAAAATCCAACACCATTTGTATTGTCTCTGCATTCATCGTTGAGTTCCTCCTTTGGACATATTTTTAATAGGAGTTCTTGCCGGTTTTTTATCATCCCAAGTATACATTCTCATTATGCCATTCCAAGTAATGTGGGTCTGGTAGCTGTTCCTTTCTTTCGGGTAAAATAATTAACTTACGCCCATGGTGAGCATAGTACTCTCTACCATTACCAAAGTCTTCCTTAATGCGATGACTTACTTCTACATTAAATTCCTTATCAATCGTTAAGTATCCCCGGTCAAACAAAATATGGAAATCTCTTCTAAGCAGCAGTCCATTATTAATTTCATGAGGACCGTCAAGACTATATGGTTTAATATGAGCCGCTTCTAACACGGGCAAAGTTTTTTCACCGGTTATTGCGCATCTTCTATGATAAGCATCTGTAATAAGAACCTTGAAAGCCCCCTGCCCTATTCTTGGTTTAATAATTTGTTCTTTGCCATATCTGCTATTTGCGGAATCTTCTCTAAGTATATCTTCGTGGATTTTCTGTCTATGCAACACTTCTTGTAGTTGTTGATATAAACGTTTCCCTAAATATTCTGAAGCATCGTATGTCTTGCCTTGTACGATACTTCTGTTCCAATTGTCTGGTGCAGGAATCCAATCTTCTTCTTCAAAATAAAATGGCATTGATAAGATAATACAACCAATTTGAGGGTCGGGATCAGATAAGCGATTTGTTTTTCTATATTTATATATTCTATTATTCAGTTCAAAGAGGCTCCTCGCTCCATTGG
>CAZPIS010000121.1:3920-5555 GCA_964586745.1 uncultured Ruminiclostridium sp. | reverse complement strand
AAAAATGTAAATAACAATTTTTTGGATCTGACAGGTTATTGCGAAAATCAATTGACCGAATTTGTTAAGGAAAGAGAGAAAAGTCAAGAGCAAAATAGGATAGCTGAGCAGCAAAAAGACCAATTAGAGACGATTCTGGAAAACATAAGCGATAGCCTGATTATAACTGATAAAAACCAAAATGTTCTACTTATGAATGCCGCTGCTAGGGCAAACTATCCTGACCCTAACAAATTTAACAATATGTCAGGTTGGTTTAAAATGATAAATGTAACAGATGAGGAAGGCTATCCTATTGCGATGGAGAATATGCCTTCTCATAGGGCTGCAAGGGGCGAAAGGGTAAGAAACTTCCGCATCAATATAATGGGTCCTCATGGGCTTGTGCATGTTGAATTCGGCTCAGCTCCCCTCTACGACAGGGATGGAAATCTCAACATGATTATCAATTGTAGTCGAAACATGACCGAAGAGGTCAGGAGTGCAGATCTGATAAATAAAAACCAAGAATAATTGCTGAAAGCGGAGATAGAAAAAATCGAAGCTCTCCAAAAAGCAATCAAACTAAAGGATGATTTCCTTTCACTTATTTCGCACGAATTCAAAACCCCGATTGCCGTAATCATAGCAGCTATTCAGGCCATAGAACACCTTTGCTGGGAGGAATTCTCGGCGAAAGCGAGGGGGTTTATCGGAAGGATTAAGCAAAATGCTTTCAGGCAGTTACGCTTGGTTAACAATCTTCTTGAAATCACCAAGATAGAGTCAGGGCAGACAAAGCTGAAAATCGGCAATTATGATATTGTATTTCTTGCATCCTCAATAACCGAGTCTGTACAAGAATACGCAAATCAGAGGGATCTAAATCTGAGTTTTGCATCTTCCATTAAAAGCAAAATAATAGGGATTGATGATGAGAAGCTCGAAAGAATTTTACTCAATCTTCTTTCAAATGCTATCAAGTTTACCCCGAAAGGAAAATCAATCTTTGTCCGCGTATATCAGACTGTTTTGGATCATCGTAAGATGGTTGCTGTGGAGGTTGAGGACGAAGGTATAGGAATTTCGGAAGAT
Source organism: uncultured Ruminiclostridium sp. (assembly GCA_964586745.1). Lineage (GTDB taxonomy): Bacteria > Bacillota > Clostridia > DSM-8532 > DSM-8532 > DTU059. The sequence continues at coordinate 4,481 of CAZPIS010000121.1, read as the reverse complement.
AAGCATGTGACCATTTTTGATAAGTTTTTTCAGGTTGACAGTCCTCTGACAAGACAGGCAGAAGGAACGGGATTGGGGCTGTCCTTGGTCAAGCTGTTTGTTGAGGCTTTAAACGGAGTTATTTGCCTTGTAAGCCATGAAGGAAGGGGAAGTAAATTTACCGTTCATCTACCGGTTCAACAGGCCGAGGTCCACCCGAATAACCTACAAATGCAGACCTCAGACGAACGGCTGATTCAATCTGTTAAGGTGGAATTTTCAGATTTATATTGAAAAATAAGCAAGGTCTTACCGAAGAACAATTTTTGGCAACATATGATGCCAGCAGTTTTGAGAGGCCTTCGGTGACTGTAGATATGCTGATTTTTACAGTAACCGACGAAGAAAAATAAAAATAGAGAGGAGAAATTAAATGATTATTAAAAATGAATTTTTAGAAAAGAGCAATGAAACCCTCGGAGAGATTTTGGATTTGCTTGTTGGTCTACCTACTATTAAATTGAAAGATTTACAGCCTGAAGGCACAGCTCTTATAATAGTTGATATGATAAACGGTTTTGT
>CAZPIS010000121.1:0-3820 GCA_964586745.1 uncultured Ruminiclostridium sp. | reverse complement strand
AAAATCAAGAGTCATAGTGCCTATAAACACAGTTGAAACCTATGATCTGGGTATCCATAACGGTGACTTAATGAATGTCATGGCACTTTATAACATGATAGTAAACGGAATAGAAGTTGTTGCGGGGGTGGAATAAGTGGATAGAATGAACTTAGCCCTATTGGCAGATTTTTATGAGCTTACCATGGCAAATGGGTATTTACAGCACGGCTTAAAGGATAAGCAGGCATATTTTGATATGTTTTTCAGAAGGATTCCCGACAATGGCGGTTATGCTATTATGGCTGGTGTTGAGCAGCTTATAGAGTACCTCAAAAACCTTAAATTTGATGACAAAGATATAGAATATTTGAGAGGTAAAAATATATTTAGCGAAGAGTTCTTGGAATATCTTAAAGGCTTTAAGTTCAGCTGTGATGTCTGGGCTATTCCCGAAGGAACCCCGATATTTCCAAACGAGCCTATAGTAACCGTCATTGGTCCTGTCATCGAGGCGCAGTTTATTGAAACTATGGTTCTGTTAACCATTAATCATCAGAGTCTTATAGCAACAAAAGCAAACCGTGTTGTCAGAGCGGCTCAAGGTCGAGATGTTATGGAGTTTGGTTCAAGAAGAGCGCAAGGATATGACGGCGCCATTTACGGAGCTAGGGCCGCATATATAGGTGGGTGCGTTGGTACAGCGTGTACAATCTCTGATAAAGAATTTGGAGTTCCGGCAACCGGCACAATGGCCCATAGCTGGATTCAAATGTTTCCGACAGAATTGGAGGCTTTCCGTGCATATGCCAAAACGTATACAAATAATAGTACATTTCTTGTAGACACCTATAATACCTTAAAATCCGGTATTCCTAACGCAATTAAAGTATTCAATGAGGTGATAGTTCCTAAAGGCTTTAGACCAAAGGGAATAAGGATTGATAGCGGTGATATTGCGTATCTTTCCAAGGAAGCCAGAAGAATGCTTGATGAGGCCGGGTTCCAAGACTGCAAAATAGTTGCATCAAATTCACTGGATGAATCTATAATCAGAGATTTACTTATAGAAGGTGCACAGGTGGATGTATTCGGTGTAGGCGAACGTCTGATTACTTCAAGGTCTGAGCCCGTATTTGGCGGTGTTTACAAGCTGGTAGCAGTAAAAGAGGGTGACAAGATTATTCCTAAAATAAAGCTCAGCGATAATGTAGGAAAGATTACTAATCCGGGATATAAACAGGCTTGGAGATTATTTGACAAGGACACCGGAAAAGCAATCGCAGATGTAATTTCACTTAATCATGAGATTATAGATGAAAGCGAGCCTTACGAGCTATTTGATCCTGAATACACTTGGAAAAGGAAGACCGTAACCAATTTTACCGCGAAGAAGCTTCAAGTTAAAATCTTCGATAAGGGTAATTGCATATATAAGAGCCCTAAGATAAACGAAATCAGAAGCTATTGCAAAGAGCAAATCGATACATTGTGGGACGAGGTAAAAAGATTTGAAAACCCGCATAAATACTATGTAGATTTGTCATTACCTTTGTGGGAGATGAAGGAAAGCTTACTTAAGGAACATTCAGACAACCCCTAATGTTTAAGAAATCTAATTACCCCAACTTCTTCTCCAGACAGACTAATTCTACGCCGACAATCCCGTTAAATACACAAGGGATAATTCCTTGTTCTGAAAATCCAAGTTTTTTGTAGAGCGCTCGTGCAGCTATGTTGGTTACGTTGGTGTCCATACGAAGGTAGTGGCAGCCATTCTTTAATGCGAACTCCTCATAAAAGCCCACAAACTTGCTGCCGATGCCGAAACCGGCTGCGTCGGGGTCCACTACTAATGTGTGCATAACCATGACCTCAGAATCAGGGGCATCATACATCCACTTACATTTTGCGTATTCAGGCTCCTGTTCTTGATTAATTTTGGCTGCTGCTAGAATTTGCCCATCTTCTTCGAAAACAAACAGCTCACCCTTAGCCAATGCTTTCAGGGCAGTTTTTTCTGTTGGGTAAACACCCTTTTGCCAGCCGGTATTAGCCTTTCCTTGTGCTTCAAGCTCCAAAATTTTATCATATATTTTTACAATATACGGAATATCATTTTTTATTGCATGTCGAATCATTAAAAGAAACCTCAATTCGCTTTTTATTTAGTGTTTTAACCTTGTATATTATCCCATCTATCTTGTTTCAGCGCAAGCAACTCAGAATCTGCCCCAATAATATTCTTCTTTTTTGGAAAGCTACATTATTAGGAGGGACAAAAATGGACATAAACTTTGACAAAGTATATTATGAGCCCAATTCTCTTAACTATGAGTTGGGGAAAATACTACAAGCCAAATATCAGGATTTGTCTTGGGTGGAAATAGAGAGCCATAACCGAATTCCGGAACTGACATCAGCACATAATAGGGACTTTCCGAAGTTAAAAAGGCTCCTTATTATCGGAATTAGAAAAACACATAAATATGTGGAAAACCATAAGGTTTCTGACTGGTTGGTGCCATATACATCATCGGGCTGCCGGGCTATGTGTTTATATTGCTATTTGGTGTGCAACTACAATAAATGCTCCTATTTACGTCTGTTTGTTAATCGGGAACAAATGCTGGACAAATTGCTTAAAAAATCTTTTGCCGCAGAGCCTCAAACCTTTGAGATTGGCAGCAATAGCGACTTAGTGTTGGAGAATATTATAACTAATAATCTTAACTATACTATTGAGCGTTTTGCTCGGGAAGGTCGCGGACACCTGACTTTTCCTACTAAATTTGATATGGTACAACCTCTGCTTAACCTGGATCACAAGGGCAAGACTATATTTCGTATGAGTTTTAATCCACAAGAAGTAATTCGTCGCATAGAACTCGGCACCTCACAACTTTCCTCACGAATTCGCGCACTTAACGATGTTGCGGAAGCCGGATATCCTGTAGGACTGCTAATTGCACCAGTTATACTTATTTCTGATTGGAAAAAGCTTTATGGTGAATTAATAGAGCAGCTTGCTGACGAATTGAGTGAGAAGGTTAAGCAGGAAGGCTTTATAGAAATTATACTTATGACATATAGTTTCGTACACAATGCCATCAACACCGATGCATTTCCTAATGCTGTAAAACTTTTAGACAGGGAAACTATGACAGGGCGTGGACGTGGCAAATACAGCTACAAAAATGATGTGAGAGCCGAGGCTGAAGCCTTTTTACGAAAAAAGTTATCGCAATATTTAGGAGACATGCCTATTTGGTATATTTCGTAGCGGTGACAAATAAGCCACCGATAGGAGCAAAAATTTGCGTTGTCGAATACCAAAAGATCAGAGCACAATGGCACCGATTCATCTTTATATGCTATAATTTAACATGAAATACCTTATTATTACTTGCTATATCGTAGCGTAGTGCCTGATTTGAGGTGGAGTTTTGAAAATATCCATTGAAGAGATAAGCCGTGAAAATGATGAAGAAGTGATTATTCGATGTCACCAGGTAGATGATGAGATTATTCAGATTATGAGCAGACTGAGGTCTAAAACCGTAACACTTGTCGGATATGATGGCGATATAATATACAGATTAAAGCAAAATGACATATTCTATATCGAGTCGGTGGAAGGCAAAGTCTTTATCTACTGCCGGGATAGGGTATACGAGTCCAAGCAGAAGTTATACGAGCTTGAACAAATATGCGGAATTAAAAAATTCTTTCGGGCTTCCAAATCCCTAATTATTAACATTACAAAAATATCCCATATTAAACCGTCCATTAGCGGAAGATTTGAAGCCGGTATGGAAAACGGCGAAACTATTGTGGTTTC
>CAZPIS010000120.1:5152-5571 GCA_964586745.1 uncultured Ruminiclostridium sp. | reverse complement strand
ACAATGACAGTACTGGAGAACTTAGAACTGGGGGCATACCTTCGCCGTAATAAAAAGGAAATTGCTGAGGATTTAGAAACTGTCTATGGCCATTTTCCGATATTAGCCGATAGAAAAAAACAGGCTTCCGGTACATTGTCCGGGGGCGAACAGCAGATGCTTGCTATTGGTCGTGCAATGATGAGCCGACCAAGATTATTGCTGCTTGATGAACCCTCTATGGGACTTGCTCCGCTACTTGTTCAGGAAATATTTAATATAATTAAAGCCATAAATAAAACCGGCACAACTATTCTTCTGGTTGAGCAGAACGCCAGTATGGCACTTCAAATTGCTAATCGGGCTTATGTAATGGAAACTGGGTCAATAGTGCTTTCCGGCACAGGAACTGAGCTTATGCAAAGTGACGATATCAAAAA
>CAZPIS010000120.1:0-5142 GCA_964586745.1 uncultured Ruminiclostridium sp. | reverse complement strand
TTATGTTCGTAAGAAGTAAAATGACTGCTAATCCTTTCACTATCTCTGCAGACCAGACCATTCCCGACGCGCATGAAATAATGGCAGAGAACGGAGTTAAGCGTCTGCCGGTTATGAAAAACGGAAAGCTGGTGGGAGTGGTATCTAAAGAAGATATAATACAGGCTTCCCCCTCCAAGGCGACTTCATTCAGTATGGGCGAAATAACCTATCTGCTTTCCAAAACAAAAATCAGCCAGATAATGAATAAGAACCCTATTGTAATATCTTCCGCTGCCCTTTTAGAAGAGGCTGCCATATTAATGAGGGATAATAATGTAAGTTTTCTGCCTGTAGTGGATAATGACAAATTGGTAGGAATTATTACAGAGAGCAATATTTTTGACTCTTTCATAGAGCTTTTGGGCTTTCGTGAGCCCGGTACAAGACTTACAGTTGAAGCAAATGACGAACCGGGAATAATGGCAAACTTAACGGGTATTATCGGGAATTTTGGGGCTAATATAACTCATGTAGCCGTATACCGCGGTTCAGTGGGTAAAAGTTCGGTTGTTATAGGAATAAACTCACTAAATACAACCGAAATGGAAAAGTCCATTGAAAGCCACGGCTATAAAATTCAATATAAATTACAGAACAAATAAAATTGTATAAAATAACTGTTCTAAATATTAAGGGTTCCGAATCCGGCTCTAGGCTTTAATCGGAGCCTTATTTTTTTATACATATGAAATTCAAGAAATTATGAATTTCAACTGGAGGCCACTTCCGGCTTTCTGAGTTATAATCAAGTTATTATATATTTTATTTATAGTACCCTATTTTTTCTAAGCGAGCTTTCGAAAATATATAAAAGAGGTATATTTTAATGAGAGAAATTGATGAAAGCGCAATTAAGGCACAAAGCGATAAGGCTTTCCTTGAAGAATTCATATTGGAATATGAGCCTTTTATTATGCACCTGTCTCATCAGATATCAGGAATTTATATCAATAAGAGCGACGATCAGTGGTCAGTGTCATTATTGGCTTTTAATGAGGCTGTAAAATCATATTCATTTGAAAAGGGCAGTTTTATTCCTTTCGCCGAGAAGGTAATAAGAAGAAGACTTTATGATTACATAAGAAAACAAACTAATCATTCTCCTGAAATACTCGTCAGCCCCCATGCTTTTGAGAATAACTCAGATGAAGAGCAATCTGCAATCACTCATGAAATCATGAGTAAAACCGCTGTTGCCCCTAATAACGACGCAAAGCTTGAAATTGAGGAACTAGCCGACACTTTAGCAGGATATGGTTTCTCATTTTCTGATTTGATTTCTGTATCTCCAAAGGCAGTCAAAACTAAAACAGCCTGTGCGAAAGCTATTTTGTTTGTAGTCCAGAGTCCTTTGTTGATAAACGAATTAAAGAATACAAAGTATCTTCCAATAAAAGTTATAACAGAAAATTTGCACCTACCCCGAAAAATTATCGAGAGACATAGAAAATATATAATAGCGGGGATAGAGATAATATCCGGAAATTATCCTATTTTGTCCGAGTATCTTAGATTTGTTAGAGAGGAGTTTGAAAATGAAAAACATCGTATTGGAAATTAACCAAAATGAGGCAGTAATCCTCTCTGATGATGGAACTGTCTCAAAAACAAAAAACAAAAATTATAGTATAGGACAGGTGATAAGTATGGAAAATACAAAGAAACCAAAATCAAAGCTTTATACCTTTGCAGCCAGCTTTGTCGCTGCTATGATTGTTTTAACGGTAGGTGCATTTGCCTATTTTACCCCTGTAAGTTATGTCAGTCTGGATGTGAATCCTTCAATAGAATATTCAATTAATCTGTTTGACAGAGTATTAAGTTTTAAATCTGTAAATGATGACGGTGAAGAAATCATCCGAAATCTTAATCTTAAGAATAAAAAAATTGCTCAGGCATTAGAAGAAACTTTAGACAAGATAGTAGCCGAAGGCTACATAACAAAGGATGAATACGCCGGAGTGGTTATTTCTGTCTCAGATTCCGCAAAGGCAGAATTGCTGGTAAATGAGATTATGGAAAAGACTGAAAAATATCTTAAAGAAAACAAGGAAACGGCTGAGATTGAGGTTGACGTTGAAGTAGAAGCTATTGGAAGAGAACGAGTTGAAGAAGCTCGTGAATTAGGTATAACACCGGGAAAACTGAATCTAATTGAAAAATTAAGAGACAGCACTGATGACCCAGATGATTTTGTGGTTGAAGATTGGATGGATAAATCCGTCAAAGAAATAAACAAAGCAGTTAATGAAAACAGGAAAAATAAAAAGGCTGAAGACGAGGCTGATATTGACGATGATGATGAAAATGATCGTGAGGACGGCCAAGATGATGAAGACGATGATGATGAAGATGATACCAATGATCCTGTAAAAGAAAAGGAAAAGAACAAGGAAAATAATAAGAATATTAACAAAGAGAAAAACAACAATGGTAAAGAAATAGACAGCGATGATGATGACGATGAAGATGAAGATGTAGCCGATGACAATGATGATGTCGCCGATGATGACAAAGACGCCAATGGTGACGATGACGATGACGACGACGATGTAGATATCGAAGTCAACAGCGGCAAGAGTAACAATAAAAATAAATCGAATAACGGAAAGTCAAACAAAAATAATTAATCCCACAATCCCCTTAAGCCAATACGTAGTTTTGTGTTAATAAAAAATCCACCCGGATTAAGTACCTTATCTATTAATCCGGGTGGATTTTTATTAATTCAAAGAAATAACAGATCATTCGATACTTACCTTTGCTTTCTTATATAAACCTAACCCAACTAATAAAAGGAATGGAAATAAGATAGCAAACAATATTCCTTTCCTCAAATCATCATTAAGTGCCCCGGATACCAAACCAACAGCAGTTGGCCCTGCAGAACAGCCCATATCTCCGGCTAAAGCCAGTAATGCAAACATAGCTGTCCCACCTTTAGGAATACCTTTTGCGGCAATACTGAATGTCCCCGGCCATAATACTCCGATCGACAATCCTATAATTCCGACACCTACGAATCCGACAGATGAATTTTGAGATAATGATGCAAGCAAATATCCTATTATGCATAAAACTCCGCTTCCCACCATAAACCTATGTAAGCTAATCTTTTCACTGTATTTTGAATAGAATACTCTTGCAATTCCCATCAGTGTTGCAAATAAACATGGCCCCGCTAAGTCACCAATCGTCTTTGATACCTTCAACCCTGATTCGGCAAAGGCAGATGCCCATTGACTCATAGAATGTTCAGAAGCTCCCGCACAAATCATGAGAAGAATAAACAACCAAAACAGCTTGTTTTTAAACAATTCAAAAAGGGGTACTCTTTCTACTTCTTCAACCAAAGTAACAATAGGCACCTTTGAAAAGTAGAAACTGTTTATTAAGGGAATTATAGCCCAAATACAGGCTAAAATGCGCCAATCCTCAATACCAAATATTGAAAAAAATGCAGTAGAGAATAATACAACAAATACATGGCCCCAGCAATAAAAAGAGTGAAGCAGGCTCATAGAAGCTTCTTTTCTTTCGGTTGGACATGCTTCAACTATCGGGCTTATCAAAACTTCAATTAAACCGCCGCCAATAGCATAACAAACAACCGCAACTATTAGTCCTATGTACTCACTTGGAAAGATATAAGGAAAAGCGGCAAGCCCAACTAGTCCGATTGCAGCCATAATATGAGCAATTACTGCAGATGTTCTGTACCCTATCTTATCAACATATTTTATTGCTAGCATATCGGTAATCAATTGGACACCAAAGTTAATCGTTACCAGTAAGCTAATTTTCTCCAATGATATCTGAAACATATTTTGAAAGGTCAGAAACAGCAGCGGCGCAAAATTATTTACAATTGCCTGCGTGATGTATCCGATATACGAAGCATAAATTGTATGATTGTAATTTTCCCTAATTCCTTTTCCTTTGTTTCCCATGTTTTCCCTTTTTGCTTTAAGTTATAAACTCTAAAGTCCCATAATTCATATTAATTCTTTCTTTTATTATTCATCCGAATAATGACTCCTAATACTAAAATACAAAGAATTACCACCGCAATAATTGTATAAAGATTAGTGTCAGATGATACGTAAATTGAAGTAGGGCCATCTGCCCCACCAATAATACCAATATCCATATATAACCCCTGCTCCTCTCCTGAAAGATTACCCATCCTTTTCATTTTAACCAATAGACTTACATTATCTTAAAATAATTAGTATTTCAACTCAGAATTGAATAAATGAAAGTTTCACTAACATACGGAATAAACTTATAGTTCCGGTATAGGCTTGCCTGCCTCTACCAGAACCTTACTGTTAGTCAATATTGCAGCCATAATAGACATAATTATCCCCGTCCCAATCAGCATCCATTCTATCGCTATTATATCTGCTAGAGGGCCGAATACCAGTATACTAAGAGGCATCATGGCGCTTTGAATCATACCTAAAACACCAAATACTCTTCCTTGATAATCCCCTTCCACCTTCTGCTGTAATAAAGCCATTGAAGGGGCATTAAAACCCGGAATACCAACCCCGGAAAGCACCATGAATATAATATAAAGCCAAAATGTAGTTACAATCCCCAAAGCAATGGTTGTTAATCCGAAAACTAAAATAGCAAAGGCAATCGTGTGCATTTTATTCTTTAAACCACCCCAAGCAGACATTATTATTCCCCCCACTATCATACCGGCTGCAAAGGATATTTCGATGGCTGTAAGCCGCCAAACCTCATCTCCGAAGCTGCGAACAACCTGAAGGGGAGTTAAAAAAGCGACAGGAGAAACAAGGGTAAAAAAGACAGCAAAAAATAAAAAGTATACTTTAATAAAAACATGATTTTTAATGTATTTTAATCCTTCTCGAAAATCATGAAAATAACTTACAGTCTGCTTAGCTAAAGCCCTTTCATGTGCAGGAACATTAACGAAAAAAAGTAGTGTAAAAATTCCCAAAGCAGCGGTTATAACATCAATAAAGAAAATTGCCTCGATCGATGCAAAGGTTAACAATGCGCCACTTAACATGGGCGATGCCAACATTGTAAATGATTGTATAGTGCTGTTCACAGCATTTACCC
>CAZPIS010000119.1:2827-5744 GCA_964586745.1 uncultured Ruminiclostridium sp. | reverse complement strand
TGAATTCGTTCAGAATGACATTTGGCACAGCACACGTTAGTTCGCATAATTCTTAAGATGCGTTGTAAATACGATAGCCGCCTCGGCCGGCTTGCTTTGCCGAATACATTGCGGCATCGGCCATTTTCTTAAGGCTGAAAATATCGGTTGAATGATCGGGATAAAGGGCTATACCGGCACTTACCCGCACAGGTAGCATTGCCGGGCCTATCATACGAGGCAGGGAGAGCGTTTCAATAAGCTTATCAAGGACTTTTGCAGTTTCTTTTTTGCCTGCTTTTGGAATAAACACAATGAATTCATCACCGGCGATTCGTATTTTAATTGCATCTTCAGGTAAGACTTTTTTCAAATCGGCAGAAAATTCTTTAAGCAGTTCATCCCCGGTATCATGCCCGTAAGAATCATTGATGGTCTTAAGGTTATCAATATCCATGAAGATTAGAGAGCCTTTGTTTCCGCACGTTGAAAGTGTTTGTTCAATACGATCCGGAAAAGTTCGGTTGCTAAGGCATCCGGTTAGAGGATCTCGCTCTATTTCGACTCTGAGCCGTTCATTATCCTTTCTAAGGTTAAATAACATAAGCTGAGTTTTAGTAAAAGCTTGTTGCCTACGGAGAGTCTCCTCTTCCAACATACGTGTTATATCTCTGTATGAGGTTAACGCCTCAATCAGCATTAGATTGTTATCGGTCAACTGAGAAATTTCTGCCATTGTAAGGGCGATATTGCGTTTTAATGTAGGATAATCAAGCTTCATAGCAAAGTTGTATGCGCTTAAAATGACATCGAAGGCTTCATCATAGGAATCGCTTTCACAATATATTTTACTTAAATCCATGCGGATTTGTACAAGATAATAACTATTGTTAGTTTCTTCGGCAAGGGTTAGAGCTTTTAAGAAGAACTCTTTTGCTTCGGTCAGTCTTTTTTGACCGGTACGTATTTCACCCAAAATATAATAACTTTCGCATAGCATTTGAAAGTTTTCCTGTCTGATGGATTCTTCCAGAGCCATGTGAGCAAAGGTTTCCGCTTTATCAATTCTGTTCATGAGAAAAAGGGTGTGAGCTAAGTTTCTGTAAATAATACATCTTGGGAACACTTCAATTTCGCTGCTCCCGCATTTGCCCAACAACGAATACAAATACTCCAGAGCAGTTTCATGATCCCCCAGATCTGTGAGAATGCTGCAAAGATTATTGTAGACGCGACATTCAATATCGGGATAATTCTTGGCTTTTGAAATCTCCAGTGCTTCAAGCAGATAATCAAGGCTCTTTGATGTAACCCCGAGATTATAGTAAGCTATGCCGAAGGAATTGGCCGTTCTGGCAATACGAACAGTATCACAAAGATTACTTGCTATGGAATAGCAAATATCAAGGTGATGAATGGATCCTTCATTATTACTGTTTGACATCATTGACCGGGCTATACGAAAATGGCTTTCATATATGCCAATATCATACTGAAGTACCTTGGATAAATTCAAAGCCTCTTCAGCAAATTCCATTTCTTTTCCAGTATATTGGCTTGTGTGACGGTCACATTCGTCTATGAGCTCATCGACAATTGACCTTTGGTTTTTCATAACTATCACCATATTGTTAGGTTTTAAATCTATGGCATGCGTATGAATTTTTTGAAGTAATAAAGTAGATTATACTATTAATAATAATGCTAATTCAAAAAATAGCCAGTATTTAGTATTGTATCATGAAAAAGAAAAAAAATAAAGGCGATGGGAACTTTTTTGGTAACTTATTAAAACGAATTTATTATACTATATGATGGAAATTCTTTAGTTATCTAACGGCTTTATCAATCTTTATCCAAATAATATTCTTAAATTGATTTTTGAAAGGGTATAAAGTATAATAGGTATAATAATTTTAAGGATTTAATTATTTTGTATAATGTATACAAAAAGTAATTTTGAAAGTATTTGTTTTTATGGAGGTTTCAACATGGTTGATAAGTTTGAAAAGCTTGGTTTGACATTTGACGACGTACTATTGGTGCCACAGTATTCGCAGTTACTGCCAAAGGAAATTGATGTTTCGACATATCTGACCAATGAGATCAAACTTAATATACCTTTAATAAGTTCAGCAATGGATACTATTACCGAATCAAGACTGGCCATAGGTATTGCTCGTGAAGGCGGTATTGGAATAATTCATAAAAATATGACAATTGAACAGCAGGCAACAGAGGTTGATAGGGTAAAAAGGTCTGAGCACGGCGTAATTGTAGACCCATTTTATCTTTCTCCTGACCATACCATCGAGGATGCTAATGAACTTATGGCTAAATACAGGATATCAGGTGTTCCGATTACCGAAAATGGTATATTGGTTGGAATCCTTACAAACCGTGATTTAAGATTCTTAACCGACTATAGCCAAAAAATCGGTCTTGTTATGACCAAAGATAATTTAGTGACTGCTTCGGTGGGAACAACACTTACAGAAGCCAAGGAAATATTACGCAGGCATAAGATAGAAAAACTTCCTCTCGTAGATGATAAAGGATATCTTAAGGGCCTTATTACCATAAAAGACATTGAAAAAGCCATACAATATCCCAATTCGGCAAAAGATAAGAACGGAAGGCTTCTTGTGGGCGCGGCAGTGGGTGTTACCAATGATATGATGTTAAGAGTAGATGCGCTTATAAACGCAAATGTTGATGTAATAACAATAGATTCAGCCCATGGACACTCCAAGAATATAATTGACGCTGTTGCAAAAATTAAAGGTGCCTACCCGAAAATTCAGTTGGTTGCAGGGAACGTGGCAACTCCCGAGGCTGTCAGAGCGTTGGCAGAAGCAGGTGCGGATGCTGTTAAAGTAGGAATAGGACCCGGCTCCATATGTACAACAAGAGTAGTGGCAGGAATCGGTGTGCCTCA
>CAZPIS010000119.1:0-2817 GCA_964586745.1 uncultured Ruminiclostridium sp. | reverse complement strand
CAGTATTGAGGCAAGAAAGCTTAATATACCTATCATAGGAGACGGCGGGATAAAATACAGCGGAGACATTCCCAAGGCTATCGCTGCAGGAGCCAGCTCGGTAATGATAGGAAATCTGTTTGCAGGAACAGAAGAAAGCCCGGGAGAATCAGAAATATATCAAGGCAGACGGTTTAAGGTATACAGAGGCATGGGCTCAATGGCTGCAATGAATCAGGGGAGTAAAGACAGGTACTTCCAGGAAGGAACCACAAAACTGGTTCCCGAGGGTGTAGAGGGAAGAGTGGCATATAAAGGACCGCTTGCAGATACAGTATTCCAGTTGGTAGAAGGTTTGAAACATTCTATGGGGTATTGCGGGACCAAAAGTATCGAGGAGCTTATGAATAACGCAACGTTCATCAGGATAACAAGCGCAGGCCTAAAGGAAAGTCATCCTCATGATATTTATATAACAAAAGAAGCACCAAACTATAGTGTTCAGCAATGATAAATAGAGCGTTCAGCTTCTGATTGAGTATTACGGAATGTAGTAATTGAATAAATTTTTGTTATCTTTATCGTATTTTCTAAGTATGATGTAGCAGGGAATAAATACTTGGGAGCGATAATGAACATAGGAATTATTCTGCCAGTGAGTAAAAAGCGGTGGAAGCCTGTTACGCTTAAATCATATCGGATAGAGCTTATTGAAGATTTGGGAGTAGTTGTATGCTTGTTGCCTTATAAGACTTCTGAGGTGATACAGCGTACGGGCCTAAAAAAAAGACTCAAGACCAAACTTGACAGAATATTTGAGAAGCAGAATATTTGGCCTGTTCTGGAGCATCCCGAAATTGGAGGGTTTTATCAAGTTGATACATCGGCTTTTGCAGGGGTAATAAAGCTGTTGGCTATAAGGCGGTTTGCGGATATTCTTGCGTTAATCAAAGGCGTGGGTGCATTAATAAATAAGGAAATACTTGTCACCGGCTCATCTGAATATCTTGAGCATGCAATTGAAATACTTATCACAAAAGTAAAAACAGTTAATATACTTATACCTGAGGGAGTCAGTGAACCTATTGAGGCTGAGAAGGCTTTTTTAGAAACGGGAATACCGGTTCATATCACAACAGATCATGATGTTTTGAACCGTACCGAGATATGGCTAAGATTTCCCGATGACAATGAGGGCTTCGATGTGTTGCCACAGAAATTCAAAGGTATAATAATAGACTTTGGAGCCATGAAAGTAATCGATACTAAGCTGCAAAAAATATTCGGTCTCGGGATAGAGTTTTCTGACAGCATTAAAAGAAGATTTGGGCAACAGCTGTTAAATGCATGGGAGAAAGGCGTACTTGAAGGGTTTATTATCTTGGTGTGTGCAAATGCTTGGAATATCAATGACTCGGAGGCGTTTGAACGCCTCGAAATGGGGTTCTCTTTTCTTTCTTGACATCGCAAAAGCCGTACACTATAATGTATCGTAATGTTAAATAATGTATTGTCGTTTATTAGGGGTAACGGAATACTAAAAAGGGGAGAAAAAAATGAGCAAAAAAGAAGTCCTTCTTACTTATGAAGGTCTTAAAAAACTTGAAGAAGAATTAGAGTTCTTAAAAGGTGAAAAAAGAAAAGAAATTGCCGATAGAATCAAACAATCACTAGCTTTTGGAGATATTTCCGAAAACTCAGAATATGATGAAGCAAAGAATGAACAGGCGCAGAATGAAGTACGCATTGTTCAACTGGAAGGCATGCTTAAGAACGCTTCAATTATAGATGAGGAAGAAGTAGATACAAAAGTCGTTAATTTAGGTGCTAAGGTAAAGATTCGTGATGCTAAGTCTAAGGAAGAGTATGATTATCAAATCGTAGGGTCAACCGAGGCTGATCCTGCCTCTAACAGGATATCAAATGAATCTCCCGTAGGAAGTGCGCTTTTAGGGCATAAAGTCGGTGATTCGGTAGACATTGAGGTTCCCGGCGGTAAACTGAAGTTTAAGATTGTTAGTATCTATAAGTAATAATTCTTGTTTGTGATAATAATTTAGGGTATAATTATGTTTCGATACCACAACAGTTTACATAATAATGTAAGCTGTTTTCTTTTTGATGTTTTGGAGGTAAAAATGTCTGAAATTATTGAGAATAATAGCGAACAACTGGATTTAAATGAAATTTTACAGGTAAGACGAAACAAGCTTTCCGAGCTTCAGGAGACCGGAAATGATCCGTTTCATATTGTTAAATATAGTGTTACGGACCTAACGAATGCGATTCTATCTGATTTTGAAGGTTATGAGAACAAGAATGTTTCTTTGGCCGGAAGGCTGATGAGCAAGCGCGGTATGGGAAAATCAAGCTTCTGTGACCTTCAGGACAGGGATGGAAGGATTCAGCTTTATGTTAGGATAAATGATATTGGCGATGATCAATATGAAAATTTTAAAAAACTGGATATAGGAGATATAATTGGTGTTACCGGGCGTGTTTTTAAAACTCGTATGGGTGAAATATCAATTCATGTTGAATCTTATACCCTTTTGTCCAAGTCATTGAGGCCCCTTCCTGAAAAATTTCACGGGCTAAAGGACCCTGATACCCGTTATCGTCAAAGGTATGTTGATTTAATTGTGAATCCCGACGTAAAAAAGACTTTTATTATGAGAAGTCGTATAATTGCGGCAATCAGAAGATTTCTGGACAAAAGAGATTTTCTTGAGGTTGATACCCCCATTTTGAATACAATTCCCGGCGGTGCTACTGCCAGACCCTTTATTACTCATCACAACACTTTGGATATAGACATGTATTTAAGGATAGCTCCGG
>CAZPIS010000118.1:1369-5819 GCA_964586745.1 uncultured Ruminiclostridium sp. | reverse complement strand
TTTTTATACGATAAAGTAAATGAGGGATGTTTATGAAGAAAGATAATTTAATTAAGAATATAATCATTGCGGTTCTAATTTTTATTACCTTATGGTTTGGTGTAAGGCCCATTATTTCACAGCAGCCGGGTGGAAATTTTACTAAGATACGCTCGGATGATTATGATTTTGCCGAAAATGAATATGCTACAATAGTAATCGGTTCTGAACCAGAGGGCATTGCGGCTGCTCTGGCATGTGCCCGCACGGGTTTAAAAACTTTGCTGGTTACAGGGGATGAAAACCTCGGAAGCTATATTACACAGAGCATGATATCATCTATAAATCCTCAGCAGGGTATTATCGCCGGTAAAAAGGTTCTGTTGAATCAAGGTATTTATCAGGAGCTTTTTGGTAAATTTGCTGTAGGTTTCAGCGGATCGGATTATGAAGACTCATTAAAAAAACTTGTTGAAAAAGAGAAAAACCTACATGTTATTTATAAGGGTACACTTTCGGAGATTTATGCTGAAGAAAATATTATCAAGGGTATATATATTCAAGAGCCCGGAGGAAAGAACTATTACAAGGCAAATGTATTTATTGATGCAACACAAAAGGGAGATCTTCTATCATTAGGCAATGCACCCTATATTAAAGGTTCAGAGGACGTGGGTATTCCAAATTTCTACTCTCCGCTTGAATTTAATTTCCGTATAACCGGTGTTGATGTGGAGGTGTTGAAAAAAGGGCGTAAAACTACAGATTTCATTGATGAATTCAAGTTAGTACTTTTAGCTTATCAAAAGGTAAATTTACGAACTAAGATTGTATCACCTTATTTTGTTATCAATAATGATAATGATCTTGTTATTTCCGGGTTGCAGGTCTTCAATGTGGATGTCGAGGACGAAGAGGACTTAAAAAATGCATATAAGGAAGCAGAGGAAGAGGCAAGAATGCTGACGGCCTTCTTGAAAAATGTATTAATTTCCTTCAAAGATTGCTCATATAAGGAAGGTCCTGAAAGCTTTTTTATCCCTGAATATAAACATTATGAAGGGCATTACAAATTGACCGTAACTGATATTCTTGAAAATAAGGACTTTAAAGATAAAGTTGGATTATGTTCTCAGGAAATCGACGCAAGTAAATTTATAAGTGACAAAACAAAATATATTGTTTTAAAGCCCAATGTTTATGCTATTCCTTTAGGAAGTATTGTGCCCATAAATCTAGATAATGTCTTAATGCTGGGATCAAAGGCAGGTTTTACATCTTTAGCATCGACAAGTGCGGGAAGCATACCGACCCGTATAACCATAGGAGAAGCTGCAGGTTTGGTATCAGCATATAGTACCATTAGAGATATAACGCCTGCACAAATGCTTACCATGACTGACAACGAATTGAAAGCCTTAAAAAAATATATTAGCAGAGGCGGAATAGAGCTTTCTGATTTTTCGGAGAGTATATTAATACCCGGTACAGAGGAAAAACTGGCTGAGCATTGGGCATATCCGTATATCAAAAATCTGGTTGAATACGGATTGATATCAGGAGGGATTGAAAACGATTTTAAGTTGAACTTTGAGGCCGGACAAGATGTTATGGCGGTACTTATTAAGAATGTAATGCTCAAAATGGCACCGAATAAGTACGGAATATCAGTAAATCAAGCCCTGAAGCCATATGAAACAAAGGAAAAGTTAACCGGCGAAAAGGCTGCAGAAATTATTCTGGAAGCACTTTCTATTCAATATAATAAAGGGACAGCAATCCAGTCGCTTAAAAATGCCGGGATTATTTCTTCCCATGTTATCAATCAATTGTCAGCAGAGGGAACGGTCACCCTTGATTTGGTATATGCATTGGTCATAGAAGCAATAAGAAGTTTTGATTAGGCAGGGCAGATTTTATTTTTTGCTGCCCTCTGTCATTGTTTTTTTTAGTGTCAACAGAATAAATCGTGGCAAATCAAGCATTCGTTTAGCCCGTTTTGGCTCCTTTAAAAGTCTGTATAGCCATTCTAAGCCGGCCTTTCGCATAAATTCGGGTGCCAGCTTAGCTGTTCCTGCGAAAACATCAATCGAACCACCTATACCTATTAAAATCCTGCAATTTAGTTTTTCAGCATATTTGTGAATCCATTTTTCCTGCTTAGGGGCGCCTAATCCCACAAGAAGTATCTCTGCTTTGGAATCATTGATTTGATCTATTATGCAGGGGATTTCACTTTCATCAAAATATCCATTTCTATAGCCTAGTATTTTTGATTTTGGATAATTTGAAAGGATATTTATTGAGGCTTTTTCTGCAACTCCGGGTTTACCGCCGAAAATGAAAAAGCTGGTAGGCCTGGCGGATGTATTTAAAAGGATGTTTTTCATAAGATCAATCCCGGAAACCTTTTCTTTTAATTCCTTCTTCATTATGCGGGAAGCTAATACAACCCCTGCGCCATCAGGCACAACAAGATTTGCACTATTCAGAATATCTTTTAGCCCGGGCTCTCTATTGGCCTGCATTATTATTTCTGAATTAGGTGTAAAAATTTTTTGTGCAGTCTGCCCCTTTAACATACTATATACTCTATCCAGAGCCTCATCCATAGTGACGTTATCTATCATGACACCGTGTATATCAACTTTATCGGACATTTAATCCTCCTGCATACCGTAATAACTGTCTTCGCTTAATGATTATACTAAAGTCGTCAAGTTTTGAAAAGAATATACTTTGACAAAGTCCAAAATAACGGATTTATTGACCTTAAATTATTCATTATGATACAATCAATTGATTGATAAGAATTAGCTGATAAGAATAATTTGGGAGTGGAAACGTATGAATATTTGTATCATTGGATTAGGCTATATAGGTCTTCCGACAGCTGCTATGTTTGCAACTCACGGTCATAGAGTATTAGGTGTTGATGTTAATAATAAGGTTATTGATGCTTTAAATAAAGGAAGGATTATTATAGAGGAACCAAACCTCGAGGAGTTTGTAAGCGCTGCTGTTAAGAATGGTTCGCTTCGTGCGGCAACCGAACCGGAAGAATCCGATGCCTTTATAATATGCGTGCCTACTCCTATTAAACCTGATAAAACCGCCGATCTTACCTATATAGAAAATGGCATACGTAAGATTATTCCCTATTTAAAAAAAGGAAATATTGTAATACTGGAATCAACCTCACCTCCGGGCACTACAAGAGATTTCATGGGGTCAATTCTTAGAGAAGCCGGTTTTATTCCCGGCCAAGACGTACATTTGGCTTATTGTCCTGAAAGAGTTCTCCCGGGGCGTATTTTAATTGAGCTTGTGGAGAACAGTCGTGTTGTCGGAGGAATTAATGAAGAATCGGCCTGTATCGTTAAAGACCTATATAAGAGCTTTGTAAAAGGTGAAATATATATTTCTGAGGCGACTACGGCAGAGATGTGCAAGCTTATGGAAAATACGTATCGAGATGTTAATATTGCGCTTGCAAATGAGCTGGCTATGCTTTGTGAAAAAATTGGGGTTAATGCTTGGGATGTCATTAAATATGCAAATAAGCATCCGCGCGTTAATTTACACATGCCGGGTCCCGGTGTTGGAGGCCATTGTATTGCAGTAGATCCCTGGTTTATTGTGGAAAAACAGCCGGAAAGAGCAAAGATTATAAATCTGGCACGGAATACCAATGACGGAATGCCCCATTATGTTGTCGAGAGAATTAAAGATTTGACTAAGAACGTTCAAGAGAAAATAAAAGTATGTATATTGGGTGTCACATATAAGCCCAATGTCGATGATATGCGTGAGAGCCCTATTATTGAATTGATACATCTTCTTAATGAACAGGGTAATTTTGAGCCGGTGGTGCTGGATAAGCATGTTGATTCTGACGGTTCAAAGAAGAGAGATTTGTATGAGGCTGCAAATAATGCTCATCTTCTGGTTCTTGCTGTTAATCATAATGAATTTAAGGACCTTGATTATAAAAGGCTTAAAGATACAATGAAATGCCCTGTCATTCTTGACACAAGGAATTTTTTGGATGCAGATACTGTTGAAAAGGCCGGAATGGAATATCATCTTCTTGGCTGGGGGAGGAGTAATTTGTGAAAAAAGTCCTTATGGTCGCCCATCAGTTTCCTCCGGTAGGCGGGTCGGGAGTACAGCGCAGTGCCAAATTTGCTAAATATTTGCCTCATTATGGGTGGGAACCGGTAGCGCTTACCCGGGACAGCTATAAAATGGTTTTGAGGGATGAATCGTTGTTAAAAGAACTTCCGAAAGATATGGAGATAATCAGAACACCGGCTTATGATTTGACAGTGCTTCCTTGGGTGTTTAGTAAGGTGGGTAAATTTGTAGCCTGGAAGATACTGATACCGGACGGAGAAGTCCTTTGGATGAAAAAAGCCGTGAAAACTTGTTTGGAACGAATTAAAAGAGGGGATATCAATGCTCTCTATAC
>CAZPIS010000118.1:0-1269 GCA_964586745.1 uncultured Ruminiclostridium sp. | reverse complement strand
ACAGGGGCTTTATATGGTCGCAGAAGGCCCGATTTGTTTTTAGAAGCAGTGGGGAATTTGGTAAAAAGAGGGAAAATAAAAAAAGACAACATATTAATTCGTTTTATCGGAAGTTTTAAACATGATATGTTGGAGAATTTAATAAATAAAAACGGATTGACAGGATCGGTAGAAACCATCAGCTACATGGAGCATGATGAGTGTCTTAACAATATGATGCTTTCGGATGCAATGCTTTTGATAGAAGGAGGAGGTCCGGGCTCGGAAGCCTTTTACACAGGAAAGATATTTGAATACATACAAACAAATAATCCCATTTTAGCAGTAATTCCTGATAATGGAGCCGCAGCTTTGTTAATCACTGAAACAAGAACAGGTACGGTTTGTAATTGGTCCGATGTAGAAGCTATTGAAAAAGGCTTTATTGATATGTATGAAAGCTGGAGAAAAGGTGAGTGCATCATAGACCCCAATCTCGAAGAAATTGCCCGCTATGATAGAAAGGCTCTTACCGGTAGCCTTGCCAAACTTTTTGAAAAAGCGGATTAGAATAACCACACAGGGAGGATATGAAATGAAGGTTATTGATGAGAAAGGTCGTTTTTTTGGTAAGATTAATATTTTTGACTTAATTATTTTATTGGCATTATTGATTGCTGTAGGTGCTGTAGGCTATAAGATAATAAACAATAAAACGAAGACTTCTGCCCCAACAACAACCTATATTGTTACCGTTAAGTCCTTAGCGATGCCTGCCTCTTATACCGAGGCTCTAAAAAAAGACGACAAGCTTTACTTTGATAATTTTGGTTATGTTAATGCTAAAATAGTGGATATAAGAGAAGAACCTGCCATGATAACAGTACAAACCTCCGACGGCAGTCTGATAGAAACTCAGAGCCCGAATCTGATGGATGTAACCGTCGATCTTGAGGTCATCGACAGTCATGACACACCCGATATCAGAATAGGCCGTTATGCAGTTGCGGTAGGAGGAAAGTTTACCGTAAAAACTATTTATGCAATGGGTATGGACAGCGTGGTAACGGAAATCAAAGAAAAATAAAACCGAGGTATAGCTATGTTAGAGATGTGGTTTAAAGAAAGCTTAACATTTCGCTTCGCTTTAGCCTTTCTGGAAGCAGTGAGATTAAGCTTTACCGGTAGGCTGGTGGAAAGAGTAGGAGTAATCATTGTTAACAGCAAGGTTGCTTCTTGTTTGCGCTTTATTGCCATTCGCTCATTTAAACCCGAAAACTCGATTTTCTA
>CAZPIS010000117.1:0-5916 GCA_964586745.1 uncultured Ruminiclostridium sp. | reverse complement strand
ATAAGATAAAGCTTTCCACATGCTTTTCCATGTGCATTTTCTCTATAATGGTACCACCGATTACAGCTATTATAAGCCCGAATATCACATATAAAATAGCAACCTTTGCGCCAAAGATACTCATCAAAAGAACAAGGGATCCAAGGTCAACCATAGGTGAGGATATCAGGAACGAAAAGGTCACTCCCAAAGGCAGGCCTGCAGATGTAAAGCCTATAAATAGAGGAATGGATGAGCAGGAACAAAATGGCGTCACCGTACCAAGAAGGGCTGCAACTAAGTTCGCCCCAATACCGCGAAACCGTCCTAATATCTTCTTGCTACGCTCAGGTGGAAAGTAGCTTTGGATATAACTGATAATAAAAATTAAGAAACATAATAGTAGTGTAATTTTAATAACGTCATAAACGAAAAACTGAATACTCCCAATCCAACGATTAGTGGTGTCAAGCCCCAAAAAAGATAATATGCTTCCAATTAAAGAATTTAACCATTTCATACCGAGAATTTGGTTCTGGAAAAAATCCCAGAATGCTTTAAATATTTGCATCAAATAACCCTTCTTTCTAAAAACGGATAATCATATCAAAAAAACTTGATGTATTCTGCCTATTAAAAGCCATCAATCAGATGGCCTCTATAATTTACAACAATTATTTTTTTCTGTAACCACGTTCGGTGTAGTCAGTTCCTTCAGTAGAGTACCGGCATAGGAACTACCATTTTCGCTGATTTTGTAGTGAGTCCATTTGCCTTCCTGTCGGCTCACTACAATACTTGACTCAACCAGAATCTTCATGTGGTAGGAAAGTCCCGACTGGCCTAAGTCCAACTGTTCCAGCAAAACGCAGGCGCATTTTTCGCCGTCGCGCAGTAGTTCAAGTATCCTCAGGCGCTTTTCATCGCAAAAAGCTTTAAATATCTTTGCGTGATCTTCATAAATGTTCGCCAAGTTATCACCTCATATCAAAATTATTTGATATGTTATTATATTATGCGTCATATTAAAATTTGTCAATCTGTTTTAGAAAATTTTGCAGTAAAAATTAGAGACACCCCAACCTAAAATAAAGCAAAGTGATTCGAACCCTCGTAATTAAAGTTCTTTTGCTTTATTTTTCTATTATTGATATATTAAACACAGAATTTTATACATTTAATCTCTCTTTATCGGGCGTGAAAAGAGAATTCAGTAACCACTAATGAGGTTATAGTTAGTTAATAGGAGGGTGGTATTATTGCATAATTATAGAGAAATGATTTTGCATGTAGCATATAACCTGGAAAATCAAAAACAGAAAATCAGTGTGGATTTAATAAGACAAAATTTGATTTGGGAGGCAGATAAATCAGTTATATTCGAGAGCGAAATTAAACACTTGATTGAAAAAGGTTATTTATTAAAAGAAGATAACAGATTGTTATTAACAAATAAAGGTAGGATTGAAGCAGCTGGAATAAGTAAATCAATGGTAAAAGATGAATTTAGTAATAAAATTGACCGATTGACGAAAAGCCGTGCTTATTTAGACTTTTGTGAAGAGGTATATGGTTACAGAGTATATCTCTTCAATATGATGGATAAACAGCAAATAGATTTTGTTTTAGGTTCTATTCCTGTGTCTGCAGAAGATACAATTTTGGATTTGGGGTGCGGTTCTGGAAGTATTTTAAACCTGTTAGTTCAAAAATATGGATGCCGAGGAATTGGAATTGATCAACTGGATGGTGATATATTAGAGAGAACCGGCATGGCAATTACATATATAAACGGTGACATTGACAAAATCTCCGATTATAGTTTAAAACCCATAGTCACACTATCCATTGATAGTCTCTATTTTAGCAAAGATTTGGACAAACTGGTTCGGCAATTAAGCAGTATAGAGAATAATAAAATGTATTTGTTTTATTCACAATATATATTTGATGAAGCTTTCGGAGATAAGAGCATCCTTCATAGTCAAAACACTAAAATTGCTGATGTTCTTAACAAAAACAATAATTCTTTCAAAACGATTGATTATAGTGAAAACGAGCGCTTATTATATGAGAATTCTTTGAAAGTGCTGAGAAAGTATAAGAAGACATTTGAGCTCGAAGGAAATTTAGATTTGTATGAGCAAAAGCTTAAGGAAGATACGATGGGACTGGAACTGTATAACAAAAATCTCGCCAGTCGTTATCTGTATATAATAGATGGATTGTAATGGTGGAATGATGAAGATTTTTATATAAACGGAGGTATTGTCCATGAAGTCACTGAATGATTCTATTAAAGAATACACAGCGCAATTGCGAAAAGGTGAAATACAAAAAGCTTACAAAGGTATCATGTCCTTTATGGCGAGATTAAAAAGCTGCATGGAATGCAAATATCCGGAATATAAAGCAAGCACACTATACTTAGGATATATGGATATGACATATTTTGCTTTTACTCCGGAGGAATTAATGAAACGAAGTCTGAAAATTGCAATAGTATATTTGCATGAGCAAAACAGGTTCGAAGTATGGCTGGGAGGCGTCAACAGGAAAACTCAGGCCCATTACATTGAACTATTCAAGAATAAAAATCTTGGGGATAGCAAACTGTCAAAGGCTGCTCCGGGGGTAGATTCTATTATTGAACTGGAGATTATTACAAATCCGAGTTTTAACAATTTTGATGAATTAATGAATACTATTGAAAGCAAGACCATTGAGTTTACAAAAAGCATGCTTTCGTTGGCATTACCTGGATTACCAGATAAAAAAGTCATTCAAAGAGTTGTATCACCAGTATAAGGGAGTCTCAAAATAAAGCAACGTGCAATAATGGAAAGGTATGCAGGTAACATACAGGATGAAAGAATTCAAAAGGATTTATGTAGAAATAACTAATGCATGTAATCTCAAATGCGATTTCTGCCCACAAACAAAACGAAAATTGGAATTCATGAGTATTGAAATGTTCGGTAAAATATTAGAACAAATAAAGGGTCATACCGATAATGTCTATTTTCATGTAAAAGGAGAGCCGCTGCTTCATCCTGAATTGGATAAATTTCTCGATATAAGCCATTCTTTAGGGTTTAAGGTTAATATCACGACAAATGGAACATTGATTAATAAAGCGAAGGATATTCTTTTATCAAGGCCGTCATTACGGCAGATTAGTTTTTCATTGCACAGCTTTGATGGAAATGAGGCTTCACAAAGTAAAGAAGAATATATAAGGAATATTCTGTCTTTTACAAAGGAAGCACTGAAGAGGTCCGAGACGATAATTTCTTTTCGGTTCTGGAATCTTGATGAGAATAATGTGATTAATCTTAAGCAAGAAAGAAATAACCAGCTATTAAGATATATAGAAAAAGAATTTAATCTACCTTATAAAATACAAGAAAAAATCATGTCGGAAAGAGGAATAAAAATAGCTGATAGGTTGTACTTAAATCAGGATTACCAATTTAAATGGCCTGACATAGAGCAAGAAGATGATGATAAAACCGGTTTTTGTTATGGGCTTCGTAATCAGTCAGCAATATTGGTAGATGGAACTGTTGTTCCATGCTGCCTTGACGGCGAAGGATTAATAAACCTTGGAAATATTAATAGGACGAGCTTTTCAGAAATAGTTAAGAGTGAAAGAGCTCGTAACATTGTAGATGGATTTACAAGAAGAGAAGCAGTTGAGAAGCTTTGCAGAAAGTGTGAGTATAGGAAAAGATTTGGTTAATAAATTACATATTGCCGTCGTTTATATTGTATTTGCCAATGACAGAATTATTGTGGCTCCTTCAAGATAATTCAATTTGTTTTTAGATAAATTATAGAAAATAAATTATAAAATGATGCATTAGTACTAATATTACGTAATATTATAATATAATAAGTACTAATTAGTGCATATTATATTGACTTAAAGCATATAATAGTGTTATGATGGTGTTGATAAGGAGTGCGGTTAATGAGTCAACACTATAATCAGAACTATACAAAAGAGCAGATTTCTGCAATCTTGCAAAAAATTCAGGAATGTGTGAGTAGTGGCAAATATTCGATAGCTTTGAATGAGAGCAGAGCAGAAAATACCGCCCTAATTCGTGAATACAATCTTACTTCCGAGAAGCAACGACGTATACTAATGCGGATTGAAATAGAAGACTTTTGCTATTCGTTGAAAAATACTAAATTAGGGTTTGAGCATGAAGTCTTATATGTTTTTTGTCCGAAAGTAACACTGTTTAATCTGGATGATGCAGAAAAGCAGCTTGACCTATATATAAAGTTTAATATTATTGATTTACATATAGGAAGCAGAGTCGTAGTTATATCGTTCCACGAGCGAAACAAGCCAATATATTATCTATTCAGATGATCTTGTCAATTTGAAAGGAGGAGTTACAATGATGAATAGAATCGTATTCTGTCCTGAATGTAGGCAGGACGTTAAGTTTTCAGTAAGAGAAAAACATGATACTGCTGAATTAAAAGGCGAAACGTATGAGTTTATTTCTAAAACAGCATTTTGCGATGAGTGCGGAATGCAAGTCTATGTTCCGGAAATTGAAGATGATAATTTGAAATCACTTTATGATACCTATCGGCAAAAGCACAATATTATTTCTTTGGAGGATATACGTGCTATTTCTGAAATGTATAAAATCGGGAAGAGGCCTCTTTCGCTACTACTTGGGTGGGGCGAGCAAACGTTTAGCAGGTATTATGATGGTGATATACCATCAAAGCAGTATTCAGAAAAGTTGAAACAAATTTTTTCTGACCCTTCATATTTTTTATCTCTTTTGGAGAGTGGAAAGGAAAATTTGAAAAGCGAAAAGGCCTACGAAAAAAGCAAAGCAGCAACTGAGGGCCTTTTAAGCACCCCATCTGTGCAGCAATCGAAATTGGATATTGTTGTTGAATATTTGCTCTCTAAATGTCAGGATATTACCCATCTTTCCATGCAGAAAGCACTATATTATGTACAGGGTTTTCACAAGGCTTTTTTTGGAAGCTATATCTTTAAAGAAGATTGTGAAGCTTGGGTACATGGTCCGGTGTATCCATATATATATAGACGTTACAGTGGTTATTGTTATAATCCTATAGACAGCGTGGAAGAGCCTGACGTTTCTTCAATACCGGCGGAAGAAAAAGTTTTACTGGATAGTATTATAAGGCACATATGCTGTTACAGCGGAAAGACGTTGGAGTCTTTTACCCATGTCGAAACACCTTGGATATCTACGCGTGGTAATTTGCCACCGGAGGCATCAACTAACAAAGTTATTCCTAAACAGATTATCGGAGAGTATTTCACTTTGGTAAGAGATAAGTACTGTATGTTGACCCCGGCGAATATTAAGGACTATACGCAGGATATGTTTTCTAAGATTTGAAGGTTGAGTTAGTTATAAGAGCCATCACATTAGCTGGGATGGCTTTTATTATAGGTTTTATTATCTATTAAGTTTGGAAATGTATACAAGACTATGAGAAGAGAGAATATGTGTCGAACTATGCCTTTGTATAGCAAATACCTCGTCATCTTCTTGACACACGGCGAAATAAAGTACAGAATTTTAGTAAGTAGGCGAGCACTTTCAAGTTGGGTTTCTTTTGAAAGCTGGTGATAAAATTGAAAATGTACGTTGGAATTACAGACTATGACTGGTTCAAAACATTAAAACAAGCAAGTTACGATGAAGTTAACTTTTGGAAACCAGGTGGAAAAACGAATTTTAAAGCGCTAGATGAAGGTGATTTGTTTTTATTCAAATTACATAGTCCTCAAGATTTCATTGTTGGTGGCGGATTTTTTATAAAATTTTCAATTTTACCATCTTCATTAGCCTGGGACGCCTTTGGAATTGCCAATGGAGCGAGGAGCCTCTTTGAACTGAATAATAGAATATATAAATATAGAAA
>CAZPIS010000116.1:0-5945 GCA_964586745.1 uncultured Ruminiclostridium sp. | reverse complement strand
GGATGAGCTTTACAAGAAGGCATTAAAGGTGAGGAGTATAATTTCACGGGACTTTACCGATGCATTTAAAAAATATGATGTTATTGCAGCGCCCACATGTCCGACAACTGCATTTAAATTGGGTGAGAAGCTTAACGACCCTCTAAAAATGTATCTGAATGATATTTATACCGTTTCGGTAAATCTGGCGGGGCTTCCAGCTCTTTCAGTACCCTGCGGTAAAGGAAAAAATGGCTTGCCGGTAGGGATACAACTAATAGGCAAACCATTTAGTGAAAAGCTTCTTCTCAATGTGGGCAAAAACATTGAAAAGGAAATTGGAAGGTTTGTAATCCAGGATAAGGAGGACTTGTAATGAAATATGATATTGTCATCGGCCTTGAGATACATTCCGAGCTCAAAACAAGTTCTAAGATTTTCTGTGGCTGCAAGAATGAATTTGGCGGTGAGCCCAATACCAGATGCTGCTGTATATGTCTCGGGATGCCCGGCACTCTGCCCGTACTTAATAAAAAGGTATTGGAGTATACGATTAAGGCAGGCCTGGCTATGCAATGCAAGATAGCCCATTTCAGCAAGTTTGACCGTAAAAACTATTTTTATCCTGATATGCCAAAGGCCTATCAGGTATCACAATATAATTTGCCGATTTGCTATGATGGCTATGTAGATATAGATGTTGGTGATAGAACCAAAAGGATTGGTATTGAACGCATTCATATTGAGGAGGACGCTGGAAAGCTAATTCATTGTCCGACCGTACAGGGCTCGCTAATAGACTATAACCGTTGCGGAGTGCCTTTGATTGAGATTGTTACAAGACCTGATTTAAGTTCACCGGAAGAAGCCGGAATTCTGCTGGAAACCATCAAATCTATTCTGGAGTATATTGAGGTTTCGGACTGTAAAATGCAGGAGGGCTCATTAAGAGCAGATATAAATTTGTCTCTTAAGCCAAAAGGCTCTGAAACCCTTGGAGTAAGAACAGAAATGAAAAATTTAAATTCCATAAGAGCCGTTCAAAGAGCAGCACAGGCTGAAGCAAAGCGTCAGACTCAGATATTGGATTCGGGGCATGAGGTAAATCAAGAAACCAGAAGATGGGATGACAATAATGGCGAAAGCTTTTTAATGCGGGACAAGGAAGAAGCCATGGATTATAGATATTTTCCTGAGCCCGACCTTCCGCCTGTATGCGTTGACGATAGTCTCCTAAAAGCCATACAGGAAAGCATACCTGAACTTCCTCGCAAGAGAAGAGAAAGATTTATAAGTCAGCTTGGAATACCGAAATATGATGCTGCTCTCATGACATCAAGCAAGCCCTTGGCAGATATTTTTGAGAGAGCATCTGAAATCTGCGGCAATCCAAAGCTGACGAGCAACTGGATTATGACGGATATACTGAGGAGAACAAATGGAAAGGGCGAAGAAATACTAAATTCATACATTAATGGTGATAATTTAGGTAAGATTTTACTCTTGCTGGAAAAGGGTGAAATAACGCATGCTTCGGCAATACAGGTTATAGATATATTGTTTGAAACAGGAGAAAACCCGATTGATATAATAGAACGATTAGAGCTTAAGATTCAGCGAGACGAAAGCCTTGTTATCAATGCGGTTAGAGAAGTAATAAGCAATAATCCAAAAGCTCTTGAGGATTATTTATCAGGGAAAGAAAAGGCCGTGGTTTTTTTTATGGGCAAAACTATGGCCGCATTAAAGGGAAAGGCAGATCCGTCTCAAGTAAAAAAAATACTTAAAAAAGAGCTTCAAAGCTACCTTTGACGCATTTCCTTTTTTATCATTTCACTTAACTTATAAATTCCGAACAATATGGAACAGGTTATTAACAAACCAACTGTGAATGATAAAAAGAATTT
Source organism: uncultured Ruminiclostridium sp. (assembly GCA_964586745.1). GTDB lineage: Bacteria > Bacillota > Clostridia > DSM-8532 > DSM-8532 > DTU059. Next base: position 4,059 of record CAZPIS010000116.1, on the reverse strand, counting down.
TATCAAGAAAATGATTACCGAAAGGGTAACTAAGAAGCAGATTCCCATAAGCAGATATCCCAATACCCGACCGAATCTTATTATAAATGTATCTTTGATTGATAAAAAATAATTATACACTCTTAAAGCCTCCAATAAGATCTTTTATAAGAAACATTATATAAACACAGACTTTAAATAACATAAGAGTTTGATTAAAAATATCTAATAAAGGGTTATATTTGTCAGAGTATTATAAAAATAAAAATATATAATAATTTATAATAAAATAAGCCGATATATAATAAAGAATACAAATTGACGCTAAATATTGTATCTGTTATAATCTAATCTAAATTAATTGTGAGCTTGAAAATTCAGGGGCGTTTTAGCAGAAAAGAAACGCCCTTTACATATTGAGGGGGTAAATGATGGAAAAAGCTATTGGTGTATTTAGTTCGGATATATTTGGTTTAAACGTTTTTAATGATTCGGTAATGCGGGAACGCCTTCCAAAGCTCACTTATAGAAAATTGAAGGAAACCATTAATTTGGGTTTACCGTTGGATTCGGAGGTTGCCGAGGTTGTGGCCTGCGTTATGAAGGACTGGGCGGTGGAAAAAGGTGCGACCCACTATACTCATTGGTTTCAGCCGATGACAGGTGTTACCGCCGGAAAACATGATTCCTTCTTAACTCCCACCAGCGACGGAAGAGCAATTATGGAGTTTTCAAGTAAAGAGCTGATAAGAGGAGAGCCCGATGCATCATCCTTTCCGTCGGGTGGGCTGAGAGTGACCTTTGAAGCCAGAGGATATACTGCATGGGATTGTACATCTCCCGCATTTGTAAAGGACAGGACATTATTTATACCTACTGCATTTTGCTCTTATACCGGAGAAGCCTTGGATCTTAAGACTCCTCTTTTAAGATCGATGGAAGCGATTTCGAAAGCCTCGCTTAGGATATTGCGGCTGTTTGGTGATATAACTACGAAGAATGTTGTTACTACAATGGGTGCCGAACAGGAGTATTTTTTGGTTGACAAGGAATACTTTATGAAAAGGAAGGATCTTATTTATACAGGAAGGACTCTTTTCGGTGCAAGACCTCCTAAAGGGCAGGAACTTGATGATCATTATTTCGGTAATCTTAAGGACAGGGTATCCCAGTTTATGCATGAGCTTGATTCAGAACTCTGGAAGCTCGGAGTAACAGCTAAGACTAAACATAACGAAGCTGCTCCTGCTCAGCATGAGCTTGCTCCGGTATATTCAACAACTAATATCGCCACAGATCATAATCAGTTGACAATGGAGGTCATGAAAAACGTTGCCGATAGACTTGGCCTGGCGTGTTTGCTGCATGAGAAGCCCTTTGCAGGAGTAAATGGTTCAGGTAAGCACAATAACTGGTCCCTTTCCACCAATGAAGGTAAGAATCTGCTGGACTCCGGTGTAACACCGCTTGATAATGCTCAGTTCTTGATATTTGTATGTGCAGTAATTAAAGCGGTTGATGAATATGCAGATCTATTGCGTTTCTCTGTTGCGTCAGCAGGGAATGACCATCGGTTAGGAGCAAATGAAGCACCTCCTGCAATTGTTTCGATTTATTTAGGTGAGGAGCTGACAAATGTTTTTGAGCAAATCGAAACAGGTATAGCCAGGAATAATGGAAACTGCAGAACCATTGAAATAGGCGTTTTGACTCTGCCCATCCTGCCCAAAGACACAACCGACAGAAACAGGACATCACCTTTTGCTTTTACCGGGAATAAGTTCGAGTTTAGGATGGTGGGAGCATCTCAATCCATAGCAACTCCGAATTTTATTATAAATACCATTGTGGCTGATTCTCTGAACAAGATTGCCGACAGGCTTGAGAAAGCATCAGATTTTCAGACCGAAGTGCATTGTGTTGTTAAAGATATTATTAAAAAACATAAGCGTATTATATTTAATGGAAATAATTATTCCGAGGAATGGGTTGCCGAAGCCGAGAAAAGAGGCTTGCCTAATCTCAGAACAGCAGTTGATGCTATCCCGGCCTTAAATGATGTAAAAAATATTGAATTATTTAAAAGAACCGGTGTGTTAACCCCTGTTGAAGTCCATTCCAGGTATGAGATACAGCTTGAGAATTATATAAAAACTATAAGAATAGAAGCCCTTACTATGGCTGAAATGATTAGCCGACAGATTCTGCCTGCAGCCCTTTACTATGTGAAGCGGGTCGCCGATACGGTATCAGCCTTGAATTCGGCGGGAGCGGAATCCAAGCCGACTAAAAAGACACTGGATAAGCTTGTATTTCTAACGTCAAGCCTTAGAATAGACGCTGATGCTCTTAATGAATCTATCGAAACACTGGATAAGATGATTAGTGAGTCTCAGATTAAGGCAAAAGCATATATGGAAATGGTAATTCCTATTATGGAAGATCTGAGAAAGGACGCAGATAAGCTTGAGAATATGATGGATGCAAATCTTTGGCCTATACCCACATATGGTGATTTGCTTTTTGGACTGGTTTGATCTATTTTCATTTCTTTGCAGGAGAAAATTTATATAATGAAAAAATGGCTAGGAGCTGTCTCAATTTGAGACAGCTCCTTCTATAAGACTAATAAAAATCATCTGAGAATTAAATCTATGTAAGTTTAGCTGCGTGAATGTTAAGATTTAGCACTCCGCAATCTGTGTTTCACTTTAAATAGCAGCATTCACAAAGCTTAACTCATAAAGCCCATTATTTAATGATTGTATTTATTTGCCAAACAGCGCGTATAGCACACCGGCAGCAACGGCTGAACCGATTACACCTGCTACATTAGGTCCCATAGCGTGCATTAGTAGGTAATTACCCGGATTGGCCTTCTGACCTTCAACCTGGGATACTCTGGCGGCCATGGGGACTGCCGAAACACCGGCCGAACCGATGAGAGGATTGATTTTTCCACCTGAAAGCCAGCACATTAATTTGCCGAGGAGCAATCCACCAATAGTGCTAAAACAAAAAGCGGTTAACCCAAGTCCAATAATCATAAGTGTTTCGGGCTGAAGGAATTTTTCGCCGACAGCTTTTGCCCCTACCGTAAGGCCCAGGAAGATTGTAACTATATTAATTAACTCATTCTGCGCAGTCTTAGAAATTCTGTCAACTACTCCGGATTCTCTAAAGAGATTTCCCAGCATAAGCATGCCGATAAGCGGTGCTACAGAAGGCAGAAGAAGTGTGCATAAAATGGTAACAACAATTGGGAAAACTATTTTTTCAAGCTTAGATACTTCTCTAAGCTGTTCCATTTTGATTTCTCTTTCCTTTTTTGTGGTCAAGAGTCTCATAAGAGGCGGCTGAATCATTGGTATAAGAGCCATATATGAATAGGCGGCGATAGCTATAGCCGGCAGCAAATCCTTAGCGAGCTTTGATGTGAGCCAAATTGCCGTAGGGCCGTCTGCCCCTCCTATTATGCCTATTGAAGCTGCTTCTTCCGGCAAGAAACCTAAAGCTACTGCCACAATAAATGCAATATATATGCCAAGCTGTGCAGCGGCACCTAAAAATAGACTTGAAGGCCTTGCAATAAGAGGACCGAAGTCAGTCATGGCACCGATTCCCAAAAAGATGAGAGACGGGTAGATGCCTAGTTCAATGCCCTGATACAGATAATAGAGCAAGCCACCCGGCTGGTCGCCCAGAGGCTCGGCCAGAAGGTCGGTCATTGGCATATTTGCCAAGAGCATACCAAAAGCAATAGGGAGAAGAAGAAGCGGCTCAAACTTTTTGGCAATTGCAAGATAAATCAGAACAAAAGAAATTATAATCATCAGCATTTCCCGCCATGTTATGTTGGAAAATCCCGACAAGCTCCATATTTTACTTATCGTTTCACCTAATGAGTATGTCATGAATTTTTTTACCCCCCTATTTTATTGACAGAAGAACATCACCGGTTGATACAGATGCACCGGCGGTCTTAAGTATTTCAGCTACCACACCGTCACGAGGGGCACTGATTTCATTTTCCATTTTCATAGCTTCTAAAATAACGACAGTATCACCTTTTTTAACAAA